>JAZNCG010000209.1:0-8552 GCA_045587405.1 Ructibacterium sp.
AAATTGTATTTACATCTATTATCTTCTAATTTATTCTTTTTATTCCAAAAAAAACAAACCTACTCTTAAACTAAGAATAGATTTCATTATTATCTAATTATATGTAAATACCAAAACACACTTATAAATCAACAAAATCACGAATATAAATATCTGCTTCCTTTTTAATTGTTTCGCGGTCTAAGTTCGCACTTTCATCCTCAACCGCTACTACTTTTATTCCTATTTTTTGTGCAGTACGCATGCCTACAAGAATATCTTCAAACAAAATAACCTCCTCAACTCCGCAGTCTAAGCGTTTCATACACTCTATGTAAATATCAGGCCTTTTCTTTCCTACTCCAACATCGTCTGCATATGTAAAAACATCAAACAAATCAAATATATCGTTATTTTTAAGGCAGGCTTCGCATAGCTCCTGCTGACACGAGGACACTATGGCAAGCTTTTTGCCACCTCCCTTTAATTTCTCTAAAAACTCCTTAACCCCGTCTTTTAGCTCAACCTTAGTCGCATAAGCTTCATAAACCATATCATGCCAGATTTGGCGTATCTCCTCAGGGGATTCAGGAAAATTAAATATATCTTTCATATAAACCGAGCTTTGCCTTAAGCTCATATGAGAAACCTCATTCAAAACATAATCAGGGGGTTCAATTCCTCTTTTTCCCATAAAGTCAGTCATTAGCTTGCTCCACACCCACATTGAATTAACCAATGTTCCATCCAAATCAAACATTACACCTTTTATATTATCCAATTTTAGCATTTTTTCACCTCCATAAATTGAGCCAAAAGCCTATCCTTACCATAGGCAAAGATAGGCTACATTGTAAAAATTTTTTATTAGTTAACACAAATCTAATCTATGGTATATCCACCCTTTATCATAACAATAACATCTTCATTAGCTAAAAAACCTCTGCCGTCTGCAACGGGAACAATTAACAAATGATTCGATGGCATCGCCACTCCATTTGCCAAATCGTAACCGATTGTTGTATCTGCAAGTCCACCTTTTTGCGTAGCAATTATGGTCCCTGAACCCATTCTCAAAATTAATTCCGTTCCTGCCTCACATATAACCTTTTTTCCTGCAGAAACATTTACAACTTTAAAGCTGTATGGATTTCCCGTAACAACACCCTCTGTTGCCACAATTCCAAATTTATCGTCAATATACTTTTTGATTTCAGGAATAACATTGTCAACAATATAGCTTTGAGTTACAACAGGGTCATCCGTTCCGCCAGGCTCTGAAAACGCAATCATTCCACTAATAGCCACCAGACACAAACTAAAAATGACAACCGATTTAATAAACCTATTTTTCCTCATACTTTTCTCCTATCCGTCGCATAGCGACTGCAAATTTTATTCCAAAAGCAATTTCCGAAAACTTTTTTCTAATCCAATCCAAATGAAATTTCTAAAGCTTCGTTTACCTTGCCCATTAAACTTTCATCTAAATGTCCTATTTTTTCTTTTAGCCTCTGTTTATCAATAGTCCTGATTTGTTCTGCCAAAACAACAGAATCCCGCGACAATCCGTATCCTCCTGCATCTATTTCTATATGAGTAGGCATTTTTGATTTATTAATCTGAGAGGTAATCGCCGTTGCTATAACCGTTGGGCTATACCTGTTACCAACATCATTTTGAATTATCAATACGGGTCGGACCCCTCCTTGTTCAGAACCAACCACCGGACTTAAATCCGCATAATAAATATCTCCTCTTTTTACTACCAATTTCTCCACTCTCCGCAAGTTAAAATTCAGATATGAACAAGCACCTTTCGTTGCTCGGCTTAAAAGCATCCTTTTCCTTACTGACATTTTATGCGGCTTGACCGATTTTGGGTACATAATTTTGGGACCAATCGCGACGAATAATCTTTAACTTATGTACATACTCTAAAATCAATCATAAACAGGAGAATCAAAAAGATAATTATGCGCTTCTGTTATTTTTCCATTTCGCAGATATATGCGTGGTATCCGCTTGCCAATAATACATAGGATTTCATAGTTTATAGTCCCCATCTTATCAGCAAGGTTTTCTACAGGTAGCATAACATTATCACTTTTGCCAAATAAGATGACATCGTCGCCGACATCTATATTATTGACATCCGTTACATCAAACATACATTGATCCATGCAAATATTTCCGACAAGATTACACTTTTTTCCTCCAATTATTGCCTCAGCCTTCTGAGATAATACCCTTGAATATCCGTCTGCATATCCAACAGGTATGGTAGCAATCTTGGTTTTTTCATTTTTTGTCCTATATTTTCTTCCATAACTGACGCTAACATCAGTTTCTACTTCTTTTATGTTTGTTATCCTAGCCTTAAACTCCATTACGGGTTTTAAATGCAATCTTCCACAATCAACAAAGACTGATGGTTTTAAACCATATAGTATTATTCCGGGCCGAACCATATCCATATGCATATGGGGAAAACGAATAAGCGCCGCACTGTTACAACAATGCTTAATCGGTATATCCAAACCGTTTTCCTTAAGCCTTAAACATATATTACTAAATCTCTCAAATTGAAGATTTGTGTACTCATCATCATTTTCATCAGCAACAGCAAAATGAGTAAATATGCCCTCTATATCTAAATTTGGTAAAACTGCTATTTTTAAAATTGCATTAACGGTTTCTTGGTTAATCTCTTCATCTTCTGTATACCTATACCCAATTCTTCCCATACCTGTATCAACTTTAATGTGAATTTTGACTCTTTTTCTTCTTTTTGCTGCTATACGGGAAAGATTTCTGGCAAATTCATACTCAAAACAGGTAGCAGTAATATCACCATCCACCACCCTTTTAGCACATTCCGAATCTGTCCTTCCTAAAATAAGTATGGGCGATACAATTCCGCTCTTTCTAAGCTGTTCCGCCTCATCAATGCAGGCAACCGCCAATCTGTCTGCACCATTTTTTAAAAGAGTTTTTGCAACTTGTAAATACCCATGGCCATAAGCATCCGCCTTGACAACACCCATAACCAGTGTTTCCGGTCGAACATATTGTCGTATACGCTTAATATTGTTCTCTACTGCATCAAGATTTATCTCTGCCCATGCTCTTTCCCCGTTAATCATAATCAAAACTTACTCCTTTTATCATAAGTAAACCATACAATATATTTTATTGTATTTCAAAAGCACCTTCTTCAAGTTTAATATCTGTTTTAAATTCCAAATATTCAACCCTCATAACCTCATCACCTTTACTATTATAGGTTATTAAGGATACAGGTTCTGCATTTTTCCCATTTATAACAAAATTTTGTTTAAATCTATTTTTGCTGTTTCCCGTTTGAGGAATAACCAAAACTCCTTGATTTTCCCCATTAACTTCTATCTCCTGCAATTCTTCTTGTTGGTAATATTTATCTATGAAATCAGAAATAAATGTGTAATTAATCTCATCGCATTCGCCTTTTTCTATGGTAGTCGGTGCGGCATCAATGCTTTTTGCCACAATCCTTTTCCTATCATAAATAATTGTAGTTCCTGACATATTTTCAGGAGATATAACCTCGATTTTGTAACCATATTCTCTGTCCCATATTTGCCTGATGCAATATTCACTTTTACCTTTGTTTGACCAAACACATAAATTGACTACAGCCTCATAATTTTTCATATCTTTATATAAATTTTCAGCCTTATCACTTAATTTTCTATAGTTACAACCTTGAAAACTTATCATTAGTATAACAGCTGTTAAAACCGCTATACATTTTTTCACACGCCTACCTCCATCTATTCTATTGTCATAATTGCAACGGGTAATTTTTCAATAACATCTCTTGCTATTAATCCAAATTTCCCCTTTTCTTCTGCGCCAATATCTCCTGCAAATCCATGAATAAAAGCTCCTAATTTTGCTCCATCAAATCCGCTAAGCCCTTGCCCCATAAATGATGCAACAACTCCTGAGAGGACATCTCCCATTCCTCCGCTTGCCATTCCGCTGTTACCGCTTGGGTTTATATGCACAACTCCCTCTGATGATGCAACAACTGTATTCTTGCCTTTCAGCAAAAGTGTAACCTTATATTTTCGGGCAAAATTCTGCACAATCTCTTGGCGATTTTTTTGAATTTCATCAATGGGGAGTCCACATAACCTCGACATTTCTCCTAAATGCGGAGTTAAAACAATATCACTGCAATTTTGACTCAATATATCTATATTCCCCGCCAAACCATTTATACCATCTGCATCAATTAAAATTTTCTTCGATTTCTTTATCAATTCCTCGATAAGCCCTGATAACTTTTCAACCTTGCCAAGGCCCGGTCCAATCGCTACAACATCACAACTATCTGCTTGTTTCAAAATTTTCTCAAAGGCTTCTGGTGATAAAACGCCATCTTTTTCTTCAAAAGGCAAAACCATAGCTTCTGTAAGCTTAGAAGCAATAATAGGCTGTTGAGATTTCGGCGTCCCAACCGTAACAAGTCCACTTCCACATCTTAATGCAGCATCAGCACACAAGCACGCCGCCCCTGACATAGAACAAGAGCCTGCTATAATAAAAACTCTACCACAATCGCCTTTATGAAAATTATCCCCACGCATTGGCAATAACTCACCATAGGTTTTGCTATACTCTACTCTTTTAACATCAAATTTTCCTTCACCGCAAACTACTGCAATAGCCATATTTTGTGTATGAGTTATACTCAAGTCCGCTATAATATTTTTTCCAATAAATTTAATATATGGTTTTCCATACTCATTATGGCATACCTCTATATCCTTAAGGCTAAATCCTCTTATCCCACTACCTATATATTTAGAGAAAGCCTCTTTTGCCGCATAATGCCCAGCAATACTTTCATAAGGAACTTTTTTTTGCGAGAAATATTTACGCTCATCTTTGGTAAAAACTCTCTCTAAAAAACTATCTATATTTTCCATATTGGAAAAACGACTTATTTCTACAGCATCAACCCCTGTCTTAATCATCAAGAATCACCTTTTGAGGATTGTATCTTTTAAATCCATCTTTAATTTCGTCATTCGGATTAAAAAGAAGCATCTTTGTAACGCCGTTTTCACTGTATAAAATATAATATACACCTTCATCATCAACATTTGTACACGCATATACTTTTTTTACACTTTTATCTTCCATATGAAGTTTAAATCCACGGTCCTTAGTGCTTGCCATTACATCAATCTCTCTCGCATTAAGCTCTGTCATTCTTTTTCTGTTTCGCATATTTAAAATTTTATCAACATCCATCAAACCATTTGTGAAACAATATTCATACTCAAGCTTTGTTGCACCGACCAGTCTTATTAAAAAATAAATCAAGCCAAAACATAATAAAAATGCAATCGGGCCAATATACGGAATCGCAACAAGCATAGGGATAAGTGCCAGCACAACCAATACCCCTAAAAAACAACCCAAAATTTTAATAATATCAGCCGTTGTTCTCTTCTTTTTAACCATATACTCAACAATAATATCCATTTTTCGTTACCACCTTGTATTCATTGAATTACTTAAAATAACTATATCACAGTTTTCTTTATAAATCAACTTATTTATACAATAAATTAACATATTGTTAATTTATTGTTGTTTTATTATTGGTATTTAAAAATGGCAGAAACAATTAATTCCGTTTCTGCCATTTTTTGTAGAACGGAGCAATCCCCCTACAATAATTATTTATGCGTTTTATTGTTCACTTATTTCTATATACCACTACATAAAGTATAATACATTAATTATTACCTGTCAATAAGCCATTTTATTTGTATTTATCGACATCTGCAAAGGTTATTCCCGGATGCAAAGCGATATTTATTCCATTTGCTATTACTCGGGAAATATCATCTATAATCGTGTCTACCTCCTTAGGAGCTACTATAAAATTCCCAAACTTTGGGGATATTGTATCCTTGATAAAGGTATACCTCTCTTCTCTTTCTAATTGTGATAGCATTTCATAAAGCGGATTATCCTCCTTAACCTCTGCTTTTATTCTTTCTAAAATTTGTGATATAGAATCTCCTGTAATTGTTGCCGCATCCACAACCGTAGGCACTCCTATCGCCATAACAGGTACCCCAAGACTTTCACCATTTAGCGCCTTTCTGTTATTTCCGATTCCCGCTCCCGGTGTTATTCCCGTATCTGTAAATTGTATTGTTGTATTTATTCTATCAACACTGTGCGAACACAATGCATCAATCGCTATGATTAAATCAGGTTTTATTTTTGTTACCAACCCCTTTATTATCTCACTTGTTTCAATTCCCGTCATTCCAAGAACTCCGGGAGCAACTCCGCATACCGAGCGTATACTTTCATCTATTTCCTCGGGAATATACTCCTTAAGATGCCTTGTTATCATCAAAGCATCTATAACTTTGGGTCCTAATGCATCAGCAATAATATTTCTATTTCCTAATCCAACAACTAAAATTGTTGATTTATCAGTGAGCTTTATCTTATTCTTGTATAACTTTTCTAATTCCATTCCGCAAGCTCTGCACATTTCCTCATATATAGCTTGTTGTCCATAAAATCTCATTGGCATTTCTATTGTTATATAATTGCCTATTTCTTTACCTAATGAATTGGCTCCCTCGGAATTCTTAATTTCCACTTCGGTTATATGAATATATTCATTAAAATTTCTCTCTTTTATCGAAACCCCTGAAATTTCGGTAATATTTCCCTTCGCAGTAGCCATTTCATTTGCTTCTACTGCTAAATCACAGCTTATATTTTTTTCTCTTTTTTTCATCATTTTCTCCTTGTTTTTGATGCCATTCTCATCAACTATAACCATAGTTTGGCTATTTAGAAAAAAAATATATGCTATTTTAACAAAAATTAAAAAAATAGTTTGCATTTCATAAATAATTATGGTAAAATGAATAGATAAATTTTGTGGATATATCAATAATGTTATACATAAAGAAAGCGAGGTAATATATATGCTTAAAAGTATGACAGGTTTTGGCAGATGCGAAACAATAATAGATGGGTTTGAAATAAAAATTCAAATCAAATCTGTTAATCACAGATACTCGGATTTTACTATTAAAACCCCAAGGCATTATACATTTTTAGAAGACAAGCTCAGAACTCTTGCAGCGCAATCTATTGCAAGAGGCAAAGTGGAAATCTTGCTTTCTATTTCCAGAAAAGAAACAGATGATAAAGTTATAACTCTTGACAAACCTTTGGCACAAGGGTATATAAATGCCTTGAAAAGCGCTCCGGAGCTTAACCTTGCTGACGACTTGACCATGACAACTATTTCTCGTTTTCCAGATATATTTAAAATTGAAACAAAAGAAGTTGATGAAGAACAAATCTTTCGTATGGTATCCGAAGTGTTTAACTCAGCTCTTAAGGAATTTATAGATATGCGCATCAACGAAGGGGCAAGACTTGAAATCTGCTTAAAACAATATTTAACAGACCTTCTTGTGCATGTTTCTGCTGTTGAAGAGCGTTCTCCTGAATGTGTTGATGAGTACCGCGAAAGACTTCGTGCAAAAATAGCAGACATTTTATCCGACCGCTCAATTGATGAAAGTCGTTTGCTCACAGAAGCTGCTATATTCGCAGACAAAATCGCAGTTGACGAAGAAACCGTAAGACTTCGCAGCCATGTTAAAGCTTTCGATTCCGCTCTAAATTCTGACCAACCTATCGGTAAAAAGCTTGATTTTATTGTTCAGGAAATGAACCGAGAAACAAACACAATAGGTTCAAAGGCTAACGACTTTGAGTCTGCCTCTCATGTTGTTGAAATGAAAGCAATTATAGAAAAAATCAGAGAACAAATTCAAAATATAGAATAATTTTAAAATGCTATACCATAACAGAATGGAGATTTTTATATGAAACTTATTAATGTTGGATTTGGTAACATCGTTTCCGGAGATCGTATGATTGCAATTGTAAGTCCGGATTCTGCGCCCATTAAAAGAATAGTTCAAGAAGCCAAAGATAAAGGTTTACTTATAGATGCAACCTGTGGCAGAAAAACAAGAGCTGTTATTATAACAGACAGCGACCATGTTATTCTCTCGGCTATACAGACCGAAACAGTCGCAGGACGCGCAGAACCTAAGGGAGAAGAACTCAGAGAGGATATAGACGAAGATGAAGAATAAAGGTAATCTTATTGTTATCTCCGGTCCATCAGGCGTTGGAAAAGGTACAATATGTAAACGCCTTTTATCCAATAACAATAACATTTCTCTATCTGTTTCTGCAACTACCAGAACCCCAAGAGTTGAAGATACCGAAGGTGTTACATACTTTTTTAAATCCAAAGAAGAATTTAAAGAAATGATAAAAAATGATAGTTTTCTTGAATGGGCAATTTATAATGATAACTACTACGGAACACCTATTGCTCCCGTTATGGAAAAAATAAATAATGGGAAAAGTGTTCTTTTGGAAATCGAAGTTCAGGGAGCCTTAATGGTTAAAGAGAAATATCCTGAAGGAATATATATATTTATTGCCCCACCAAG
>JAZNCG010000210.1:0-22283 GCA_045587405.1 Ructibacterium sp.
AAGACCGCTTGGCCCTCCGACTTTACTGTATTAGAGGCATTACCTAATGCGATGTTTAAGGTAGAATTGGAAAATGGGCATCAGATTTTAGGTCACATTTCCGGAAAGTTGCGTATGCACTTTATAAGAATTTTACCCGGAGATAAGGTTACAGTTGAGATTTCTCCTTATGATTTGACTAAGGGCAGAATTACATGGCGTGCAAAATAGGCGTTTAATGTAAGCGAAAAAGATATCTGCTGAGTTTGTTTGATAAAATAAGGATAATAGTTGTGAAAATTACTATATAATCCTAAAAAAAACCAAGCTTTTTGGCAGATACATCTTAGAAAAACAACTTGACAGAATTATAAAATCGTGGTACAATGATATGGTTCGCTTTATAGGTGAGAGTATCTGTAGGCGGGCAAGTACAAATTTAGGAGGTGAAGGAAATGAAAGTACAACCTTCCGTAAAACCTATTTGTGAGAAATGTAAAATAATCAAAAGAAAAGGCAGAGTAATGGTTATCTGTGAAAACCCGCGTCATAAGCAGAAGCAGGGTTAATTTCTCGATAATGGGAGGAGCAGGGTCAGGCTTATAAACCAAAAATATCATAGGCTGATGCCGTGTTTACACGGGTGAAATTCTGCTCCGCTGTTTTTTACAAAATCAATGGAGGTGAAATTTTATGGCACGTATTGCAGGCGTAGATTTACCAAACGAGAAGAGAGTTGAGATAGGTCTCACATATATCTTTGGTATTGGTTTGTCTACTTCCAAGAAGATTCTGGAAGCTACCGGTATCGATCCTGACATCAGAGTTCGTGACTTGACAGAGGACCAGGTATCTCAGCTCAGAGCAGAGATTGACAACTACAATGTAGAGGGTGATCTCCGCAGAGATATCGCCTTGGATATCAAGCGCTTGATGGAGATTAACTGTTATAGAGGTCTTCGTCACAGAAAGAGCCTTCCCGTTCGTGGACAGCGCTCTAAGACTAATGCGAGAACTCGTAAAGGTCCTAAAAAGACCATCGCTAACAAGAAAAAATAGGATAGCATGGCAAATTTGTGCTTAAGGGCACATTAAAAATGAACTTTGATTTTTCTATATAGGGAATTCCCTATTGGATATTCGTATTTTCAGGAGGTGAAAGATACAATGGCAAAGGCAGTAAAAAGAACACGCCGCCGCAGAGAGAAAAAGAACATTGAGCGTGGTGCGGCACATATTAAATCAACATTTAATAACACCATTGTTACGATTACAGACGTAGCCGGTAATGCAATATCATGGGCATCAGCCGGTGGCCTCGGTTTCAGAGGTTCCAGAAAGAGCACTCCTTTCGCTGCTCAGATGGCAGCAGAAACAGCTGCAAAAGCGGCTATGGAGCATGGTTTGAAGTATGTAGAGGTTTATGTAAAGGGTCCGGGTTCAGGTCGTGAAGCGGCTATCCGTGCACTTCAGGTTGCAGGCCTCGAGGTTAATATGATTAAAGACGTTACACCGATTCCTCATAACGGTTGTAGACCGCCTAAGAGAAGACGTGTTTAATACGGAGGTGAAATAGTAAATGGCAAGATATACTGAGTCTGTCTGCAGAATTTGTAGACGAGAAGGTCAGAAATTATTCTTAAAAGGTGACAGATGTTACACTGATAAGTGTGCGGTGACAAGACGCGCTTATGCACCAGGTCAGCATGGACAGGGTAGACGCAAGTTGTCAGAATACGGCACACAGCTTCGCGAGAAGCAGAAGGTAAGGCGTGCTTATGGTATCCTTGAGGGTCAGTTTGAGCACTATTTTGAGATGGCAAATAAAAAAGATGGCGTAACAGGTGAAAACTTGTTGTCAATCTTGGAGAGTCGTCTTGATAATGTTGTATATAAGTTGGGACTTGCAGTTTCCAGACCGGAAGCAAGACAATTAGTTTCCCATGCACACTTTACTGTAAATGGAAAGAAGGTTAATATTCCTTCTTACTTAGTAAAACCGGGCGATGTTATCGCAGTTCGTGAAAAGAGCAGATCAAGTGCTAAGTTTGAAGCAATTCTTGGTTCAACCGAAAGCAGAATCGTTCCTAAATGGTTAGATATGAATCGTGACACTTTGGAAGGTCGTGTTATTGCTCTTGCAGAGCGTGAAGATATCGATTTGCCAATCGAAGAGCATTTGATTGTTGAGTTCTACAGCAAATAATAGTTTGTAGATTAACAAAAGCGAATTCGTTTAAAATGTTTAGGAGGGCTGACAATGATTGAAATAGAAAAGCCAAGAATTGAGTGCGTTGAAGTATCAGAAGATAATCGTTATGGTAAGTTTGTTGTTGAGCCTCTTGAAAGAGGTTACGGAACAACATTTGGTAACTCGTTGAGAAGAATGTTGCTTTCATCTCTTCCGGGTGTGGCGGCAACATCGATTAAAATTGATGGAGTTCTTCACGAATTTTCAACTGTACCGGGCGTTAAAGAGGATGTTACTGAAATAGTGCTCAATATAAAAAATCTGGCAATAAAGTTGCATTCTGATGCCCCCAAGACAGTCTATATTAATCATGAGGGTGCAGGAGAAATATGTGCTGCAGATATTAAGCACGATTCTGATGTTGAGATTATCAACGAGGATCTCCATATTGCAACTCTTAGTGAAGATGCAAGACTGTTTATGGAAATTACCCTTGATAAGGGTCGCGGCTATGTGTCTTCTGACCAGAACAAGCATCGTTTACAGCCTGCAATCGGCATTATTGCCACTGACTCTATCTATACACCGGTTGAGAAGGTTAATTATGTAGTTGAAAATACTCGAGTAGGTAATGTAACAGATTATGATAAATTATCTTTAGAAGTATGGACAAACGGAACCATCACACCGGCAGAGGCAGTAAGCTTAGCTGCTAAGATTGTAAGCGAGCATATGAATTTGTTTGTTGATTTGTCAGATGATGCGAAGAACGCAGACATTATGATTGAAAAAGAGGAGAGCAAGAAGGAAACGGTTCTTCAAACAACGATAGAAGAACTTGACCTTTCAGTTCGTTCCTACAATTGTCTTAAACGCGCAGGTATTAATACTGTTCAGGATTTAACCACGCGTTCTGAGAATGATATGATGAAGGTTAGAAACCTTGGTCGTAAATCCCTTGAGGAGGTTATCGCAAAGCTTGAGGATATGGGTTTAGCCTTGGCAAGCGATGACTAATGCTTAAAGAAATTTGAAAAATGAGGTGATAAAATGGCACATCAGAGAAAGCTCGGCAGACCTACTGACCAGAGACGTGCAATGCTGAGATCTATGACAACTTCTTTTTTAGAGAGCGGTAGAATTGAAACAACTTTAACTCGAGCAAAGGAAGTTCGTAAAATCGCAGAAAAGATGGTTACTCTCGGCAAAACCAACACACTTCACACAAAGAGACAGGCACTCAGCTATATTACAAAGCGTGATGTTGTAGTAAAGTTGTTTGACGAAATTGCTCCCAAGTATGCCGAAAGAAACGGCGGATATACCAGAATTATCAAAATTGGTCCCCGTCGCGGTGACGCAGCTGAAATGGCGATATTGGAGTTTGTTGACTAATAAAAATAAAGAGCGCTCTTGTGTGGAGTGTTCTAAAGGATAATGAAAGGTCGTAGCAATTTGCTACGACCTTTCATTATTAGTCTCTATTTGGTTTCCCCAACATTTATTATAGAGCCAATAAAAATGAGGATGTAGAGATTACATCCTCATTTTTTGTAGCGAAAATTTATTCGCCTATATAGTTTTTAGCTTTATCAAATTCATCCTGAATTTCAGCAGAAGGTTCTTTCGTCAGCATAGAAACAACGAAAATAACAATGGCTGAAATAATAAAGGCAGGAAGTAACTCGTATATTTTAAACAGGCCTCCGAGAGGATTTAACACAAGTTTCCATACAAAGACCATAACTCCACCTGAAATCATACCACATATTGCGCCGGCTCTGTTTGTTTTCTTCCAGAATAGTGACAGAAGAATTATAGGGCCGAATGTAGCTCCAAATCCTGCCCAAGCAAATGATACAACCTCAAAGATAACGCTTTCTTCGTCCCAAGCGATAAATACACCTATTATAGAAATAAGCACAAGTACAATACGAGAAACCCACATAACCTGCTTGTCGGTAGCATTTTTCTTAAGAATTCCCTCAAATATATTCTTTGAGAAGGCAGATGCGGCAATCAACAAATATGAATCTGATGAACTGATTGTTGCTGCTAAAATACCTGCCATAATTACACCTGCAACTACAGGGTGGAATAAAAGCTGTGAAAGCTGAGCGAAGACATTTTCAGCAGAGCTCTTGGTTGCAAGCTCGGTTGCTGCAGGGAATAAGGAACGACCTAAAATTCCGATAAATACTGCAATTGAAAGAGATATAACAACCCAAACGGTTGCAATACGACGAGAGCATTTAAGCTCAGAGCCTTTGCGGATAGCCATAAAACGAAGTAAAACCTGAGGCATACCGAAATATCCAAGTCCCCAAGCCATAGCAGAGGCAATTGTAAGCCAGCTGTAGGTTGTTGGTTCTCCAAAGGAGGGGACACCGTTTACAGCTTGTTGAACGCCATTTGCATCAACGACAGGATTTGCAATAGATGTTAAAGAAAGGAATCCAGGAATGTTTCTTGCTTTTTCCATAACTGTATTTAAGCCACCTGCTTCTGAAATACCAAAGATTAAAACCCCTGTCAAAGCAATTAACATAACGATTGCCTGCATAAAGTCCGAAACGCTCTCTGCGAGGAAACCGCCAAGAATTGTGTATATCAATACAAAGAGCGCGCCTGCAAGCATCATATAATGGTAGGGGAAACCAAACAGACCTGCAAAAAGCTTTCCGCAAGCCACAAAACAGCTTGCTGCGTATACTGTAAAGAATATAAGTATAAATAATGCGGCAATCCCCAATATAACCTTTTTCGTTTCGTGGAAACGATTGCTTAAATAGTCAGGAATGGTGATTGAATTACCAAACACAATAGAACTTGAACGCAATCTCTTTGAAATCAAAAGCCAGTTTATATATGTACCAACGGCAAGACCAATAGCTGTCCAAACGGCATCTGCCAAGCCACACCAATAGGCAACACCCGGCAAACCCATTAAAAGCCAACCGCTCATATCAGAAGCTTCTGCACTCATGGCGGTTACCCAAGGTCCCAAGGAGCGGCCCCCAAGAAAATAGTTTTCCGAACTTTCCTGCGATTTTTTGGCAAAATATATACCGATAAAAATTACAATCAACATATATCCTGTCATAGCAAGAAAAATACTCATTTTGTCACTCATAAAATCCCTCATTTCTAAAAATAATGCATTTATTTTAGCATAATCTGACAATAAAATCAATAGATTTATTGAAAAAGTTAAGATTTGTATAAGATTCAATAAAAAGGGGGGCTTAAAATCCGCATAGTGTAAAATAAAAAAGGAATGACCTCCGACTGTTTTCTTTACAACAATCGAAGGTCATTCCTGCTCGTTCTTAATATCTAACATCTTTTGTTATCCTCTCTTTCGTCGTCTACCTTTTGCGCATCTCTACATTTCCTAAACCAAATTTCTCATTCAATTTTTCCTTAACGCGGAATATTCGGGGTTCGAATGTGATGCTTCAAAAGATGATTTAATTGACTTTTCAAAATTCCTATACTTTAAACTTATATTTTAAAATTTTTATACTTTCTTAATATATGTAAAGCGTAACATCGCCATGTTTTTTGTTTAAATAATTTTCTGGAATTTTTAAAAAGTCTTTAATTACTTTCTCATTGGACTCTACCTCTCTTTCCTTGATTTAAAGATACCACATTTTTGAAAGGTTTTCAATAGGCAAAACAGCAAAGATTAAAATAAAAAATTTGTTCATATGGGAGAAAATTAAGATGATTTAGAAAAATGTATTTACAAATACTATTCATATGTGCTATAATAAATTTGTTGGGCTTTGAAAAACCCTTGTAAAATAGTATAAAAATTTAGGCAAAGCGTTAAAAGCGTTTTGCTTTTTTATTATATTGGTTGACAAAAAGGCTATAGCTGATATAATTAATGTAAAGACAATACAGAAGGGATTGAATATGGAATATATAAGGGAACCAAAGAAGAAAATTGAGGTAATAGATTCATGTGATGTTTTTATTGCAGGGGGAGGTTTTGCGGGGGTTAGTGCGGCAATCTCTGCGGCAAGACATGGCGCAAAGGTTATTTTAGCTGAAAAACAATGTATACTTGGCGGCTTAGCAACTGCGGGATTAGTTACGATATATTTGCCTCTTTGTGACGGAATGGGGAAACAGGTTTCCTTTGGATTGGCAGAAGAGTTGCTTAAGGCATCAATTGCAAACAACATTTGGGAAGATGCAAAGCTCACTCCATGGCTCACAGGAGGAAGTGAGGAAGAAAAAATTCAAACAAGATATATGGTTTCATTTAATCCCCATATGTGTGCTGTTAAGTACGAAGAAATGTTAAAAAATTTGGGAGTAAAAATACTCTATGACACAACAATATGTGCAGTAAAAAAGAAGAGAAATAAGATAGGACATGTTATTGTTGAGAATAAAAGCGGGAGATTGGCATACAAGGTTAAATCCGTAGTTGATGCTAGCGGTGATGCGGCTATATCAAGTAATTTTGCCGAGTTAAAAGTGAAAAAACTTCAAAAGCTTTTGGTTAAAGACGGAGTTGTTCTTCACGAAAAAGAATTATAAAAGGATAGGGTGTAAATATGAAGATAGTTGTGTTGGACGCAGAAACCTTAGGTAATGATATTTCGCTTGACCCCATAAAAGAGTTGGGTGATTGCGTGGTTTATGGAGGAACAAAAGAGGAGGAATTAGACGATAGAATTAAAGATGCAGAAGTGATTGTTCTTAATAAGGTTAAAATTCGCAAAGAAACAATCGAAAATGCGAGAAAGCTTAAACTTATATGCGTGGCGGCAACGGGCTATGACAATATTGATGTTGAATATTGCAGAAAAAGAAATGTTGGGGTTTCTAATGTTGTGGGGTATTCGTCGCATAGCGTGGCACAGGTTACATTAGCTATGGTGTTGGCTCTCTCTGTTAATTTGAGTTATTATACAGACTATGTAAAAAACGGAGACTATACAAAAAGTGGTGTCGCAAACAAGGTAACTCCCGTATATCATGAGCTTTTCGGGAAAGTATGGGGGATTGTTGGTTGCGGAAATATAGGCAAAGAGGTTGCGGCGGTTGCCAAGGCTTTAGGTTGCAGTGTTATTGTCAACAAGAAAAATCCTGTGGAGGAATTTGAGTGTATTTCCCTTGATGAGCTTTGCAGAAGAGCCGATATAATTTCAATACACACCCCGCTTACTGAGGTCACAAAGGGCATGATAGACAGAGAAAAACTGGCTATGATGAAAAAAGATGTTATTCTTGTTAATGCTGCCCGTGGGGCTGTAACGGAGGAGGAGGCTGTTGCCGAGGCCATAAAGAATGGAGAAATCGGTGGCTTTGGAACAGATGTGTATTCTGTTGAACCATTCGGGAAGGACCATCCCTTCTATGAGATAAAGGATATGGAAAATGTGTGTCTTACACCGCATATGGCGTGGGGTTCCTTTGAGGCACGGAACCGATGTATAAATGAGATGGCAGAAAATATCAAAGCCTTTAAAAACAACATTAAAAGAAATAGGGTTGATTTGTAGGAAAACTGGACAATAAAATTGAAAAATAAGAGATATTTTCTGCAAAAAATTTTTAGAAAAAATACAAAACCCGTTGACTTAGAAAAAAAATAGGTATATAATATAATAGTTATAATTAAATAAAGTATTAATTATATTTGGTTTAGATATGCTAAATAAATATATTGGAGGAACTTATTATGAGCAGAGTTTACAATTTTTCAGCAGGTCCTTCTATGCTTCCTTTAGAAGTATTGGAGAGAGCTCAAAGGGAGATGCTTGATTGCAACAACAGTGGTCAGTCTGTTATGGAGATGAGCCATCGTTCAAAAGAATATCAGGCTATAATTGATGAGGCAGAAGCTCTTTTGCGTGAATTGATGAATATCCCTGATAACTACAAGGTATTGTTTTTACAGGGTGGTGCGTCAACTCAGTTTGCTATGATACCTTTAAACTTAGGTAACAAGAACAAAAAGGCTGACTTTGTTATTACAGGTCAATGGGCTAAGAAAGCTTATCAGGAGGGTGGTCGTTATCTTGAAGCTCATGATATCGCTTCAAGTGCTGACAAAACATTCTCATACCTTCCTAAGGTTGATAAATCAATGCTTACACCTGGTGCTGATTTTGTTCATATCACTTATAATAATACAATATACGGAACACACTACAACACTATGCCTGATTTCGGCGATGCAATCGTTGTTGCTGATATGTCATCTTCAATCCTTTCGGAAGAGGTTGATGTTACAAAGTTTGGTATGATTTATGCAGGTGCACAGAAGAATATGGGTCCTGCAGGTGTTACAGTTGTAATTATCCGTGAGGATTTGATTGGTAATGCTATGGATATAACACCAACTATGTTAAACTATCAGACTCATGCTGACAATGGATCAATGTTTAACACACCTCCTACATTTGCAATCTATATTTGTAAGTTGGTTTGCGAATGGTTAAAGGAAATGGGCGGACTTAAGGTTATGAATCAAAAGAATGTTGAAAAGGCAAAAATTCTTTACGATTTCCTTGATAACTCAAAGATGTTCAAGGGAACTGTTGTTCCTGAGGACCGTTCTTTGATGAATGTTCCTTTTGTAACTGATTCAGATGAGCTTAATGCTAAATTTATCGCAGAGGCAAAAGCTAAAGGCTTTGTAAATCTTAAAGGTCACAGAAGCGTTGGCGGTATGCGTGCGAGCATTTATAATGCAATGCCTAAGGAAGGCGTTGAAAAGTTAGTTGAATTTATGAAGGAATTTGAAGCTAACAACTAATTTAAAATATATTAACGAAAGGCTTTGATTTTAATGTATCAAATTCAAACTTTAAATAAGATTTCAAAGAGGGGCTTGGCTCGTCTTGGCAATAACTACAATTGCGCAGACGAGATTGCGAACCCTGATGGCATCATTCTCCGTAGTTTTAAGATGCACGATATGGAACTTCCTGCTGGATTAAGAGCTGTTGCTCGCGCAGGAGCAGGTGTAAACAATATTCCTATTGATAAGTGCACAGAGCAGGGTGTTGTTGTTTTCAATACCCCGGGGGCAAATGCTAATGCTGTTAAAGAGTTGGTTCTTGCAGGGCTTCTTCTTTCTTCAAGAAAGATTGTTCAGGGTATCGAATGGGCTAAAACTCTTAAGGGTAAAGGTGACGAGGTTTCGGGCTTGGTTGAAAAAGGTAAGTCTAACTTTGTAGGCCCTGAAATAGAAGGAAAAACATTGGGGGTTGTTGGCCTTGGCGCAATCGGTGTTAAGGTTGCAAATGCTGCTCATCATCTTGGTATGGATGTTATAGGTTTTGACCCCTATTTGTCAGTTGATGCTGCATGGCATTTAACAAGATTTGCTCATAAGGCAAACAGCTTGCAGGAAGTTTTGGAAAAGGCTGATTATATCACAATTCATGTTCCTGCAACCCCTTCAACAAAGGGTATGTTCAATTCCGAAGCGTTCGCATCTATGAAGAATGGTGCGCGGTTACTTAACTTCTCTCGTGATTCTTTGGTTGACGAGGCAGATGTAATAGAAGCTTTGGAAAGCGGTAAGCTTTCTGCGTACATAACAGACTTTGCAACAGATGCTCTTTTGAATCGTGAAAATGTCATTTGTATGCCGCATCTTGGTGCTTCAACTCCTGAGAGTGAAGAAAACTGTGCGATTATGGCTGCAGATGAAATTAAGGATTTCTTGGAAAACGGTAATATTAAAAACAGCGTAAACTTCCCTGCTTGTGATATGGGAAAAGCTGAAGGAACAAGAATAACTATTCTTCATAAGAATGTTCCAAATATGCTTAAACAGTTGACAGATACTTTGGCAAGCAAATCTGTTAATATCGAAAATATGCTCAACAAGAGCAAGGGTGATAACGCCTATACAATGATTGATATTGCAGGTACTTGCAGCGCGGCAGTTTTGGCAGATATGGAAAATATTGAAGGAGTAATCAAGGTTACCCAACTTTAATAAATAAATTTAGTAAATTAAATGGTCGCGCATATAAGGAGCAATCCTATGTGTGAGGAAAGTCCGGGCTCCATAGGACAGGGTGCAAGCTAACGGCTTGTGGAGGCGACTCTAAGGATAGTGCAACAGAAATAAACCGCCTGCGGTTGCAGGTAAGGATGGAAAGGCGAGGTAAGAGCTCACCCGCTCGTATGGTGACATACGAGCGCTGTAAACCCCACTCGGAGCAACACCTGAATGGAAGGCTAAGTTGGTTCCGACATCTTCCGAAAAGGTGGCTTGAGGCGTGTAGTGATATGCGTCCCAGATAGATGACCATTCTCGACAGAACCCGGCTTACGATTTGCTAATTTATAAGAAAAAGAGCCCTCTTGAAAAAAGAGGGCTTGGTTTTTATACATCTTGCGCAAGATTAATCTATATATCCGTTTTCTTTTAGAAGTGTATATAATTCGGGCTTAAAATTAAAGGTGCTCATCAGCTCTTCTGCTTGCAGAAGGGCCTTTTCTTTTTTCTCTTTAGAAACTTGTTTTCTTACAGCACGGATAAGCAGATTTTTAGGGGAGTGTGCCATATCTACAAATTCAAGAATTTGTACCTTATATCCGCAGGCCTCCAATAAAGCACCTCGGATTGCATCGGTTGAAAGGGCAGAAAATCTTTCCTTTAAAATTCCATAGCGACTAAGCAAGGGAAGAGATTCGTTTTTGATTTGTCCGTTTAACTGGTGTTGGCAACACGGAACCGAGTAGATTAATTTGCAATTCCATTTGATTGCGTTAAATAGTGCATAGTCGGTGGCTGTGTCGCAAGCGTGCAGGCTGATTACCATATCGGGGATGTCTTCTGCCTGAAAACCATTAATATCGCCAACCTTAAAATTAAGACCGGTGTAGCCATATTTTTCGGTTAGCTTGTTGCATTTATCTATAACTTCCTCCTTTAAATCGAGGCCTGTTATCTCCGTTTTCATATCGCGTATTTTAACCAGATAATAATATAAAACAAAGGTTAAATAGGATTTGCCACATCCAAAATCCAAAATTCTAATACTGTCTTTATTGAGCTCTTCTATACCGTCGCGGATTAGCTCGGTAAATCTGTTTATCTGCCTAAATTTGTCGTACATAGTTCTTACAACTTTTCCATCTTGGGTAAAAATTCCAAGGTCTACAAGTGGTGGAACATCGGTTTTTTCTTTTATAATATATTGTTTTTCTCTGTTATGAGTTTGAGGCATAGCTTGATTTTGTTCTTCATTTTTTTTGGAAATCAATGAAATCTTCCCTTTTTTCGATACAAGAAGAGTATATTGGTTTTTTTCTCCCCACGCATTTAATTGTCGGTAGCCTGATTGCATTAGCTCAGCTACGGTTTCTTCTCCCATAGAGATTTCACAAAAAGAATGAAAGGCTTGCTTTTGCGTAAATTTTTCTATCTGAAATTTGTTATCTAAACGCCTTAGCTGAATTTTTTTAAATTCGGCTGAGGCTGTGGGATTGCTTATGATGATTTTATATATTCTGTCTTTAAAAATCTTTTCTAAATATGTTTTCATAACAAGGCTCCGTTCTGCCATATTTAATGGCGAAAATACATTAATCCATAGGGTAAAGCAAAAAATTAAGACCATATAAGGGCAATCATAATTCCTGAAATTATAAGAAGCGAACACAAAAATCTGTGTAAAATATTTTTCTCTTTAAATATAAATTTACCAAACAGGATTGTTACTATAATAGAGGATTGTTTTATTAAGGTCATTATAGTTACTTGGCTTTGTGGCATACTGTTTCCGATAAACAAAGCTCTGTCGGCTAAGACGAATAACACGCTCATTATTATAATGTATGGATTGGTTTTTAAAGCAGACAGACGAACCTTTTCCTTCTTAGCAAGAACATAAACTCCGTAAAGAACAACCATAAAGAACATATACCAAAATTGAAGTTGTCCGGGTGTTATATAATGGGTATAGATTTTATCCATAGTTCCCGATATTCCGTTAAGAAGGCAAGAAATAAGAGCAAGGATAAGATATTTTTTACTGACTCCGTCATGAGAAATCGGGGATTTTTGAATATTAACAAGGAATAAGCCAAGCAACACCAAAGCAAGCCCCAATATATTAGAAGGATTCATTGTTTCGCCAAGAATCAAAACCCCCATAAGGGTAGAAAAGACAACTCGGGACATATCTATAACACCAAAATAGCTTAAAGGCATTTTAGCAAGGGCCTTAAAGCTGAATATCCATGCCAAGAATATTGCGAAGGATTTTATGAAAATTAAAATATAAAAAACAGGTGGTATCTGAAAAGGGTCTTTAGATATAGGGATTGTTAGTAAAAATGTGATTAAGGAATGGAGAAGAAGAACCTCCATCAGGGTACTTTTCTGCATTGCCAATTTTTTAAATCCATCTCGCACACCTTTGCTTAATCCGTAAAAAGCTACTAAAAAAATCCATAAATATTCCATTTTAATATCTCCTGCTTACTTTTTCATACAGTATATCAATTTACACCATAAGATAAAAAATGTCAAGAGAAAACGAAGATATGTAGAAAGGTATTAATAAAAAAGATGTAACAAAACAATAATATCAAGAGTTTTCCCCAATATAATATATCAAATGTTGTTAAGCAAAAGATATATATGGAAGCAAGGTGCACATATTTTTTAGCAGAATAACAATAAAATACTATAATGCTTTAGGTGTGTTAAAGAGATAAGAAAAATTTAAGGAAAAAGGCTCTTGGCAATCCGATTTTCAAAAACCATTTTACCAAGAACCTTAAAAAGTTCCTTTAATTTTTTAAGTTAATAAGGAGTTTTATACCTCCATAATAATTGGCAATATCATAGGCCTGCGTTTTGTCTTATTAAACAAAAATGAGCCAACTTCGTTCTTAACACCATTTTTAAGTGTGCTCCAATCAAAATTTTCGCCTTGGGTACATCTGTCTACAACCTCTGTTGCAACTGCTTGAACCGCGTCCATTAAATCCTCAGACTCTCTTACATAAACAAATCCGCGGGAGATAATATCAGGTCCTGCACAACAAGTTCCGCTGGCTTTATCAATGGTTAGAACCACAATGATAATTCCATCTTCCGCAAGATGCTTTCTGTCGCGAAGAACGATGTTTCCTACATCTCCGACGCCTAATCCGTCCACAAGAACTTTGCCTGATGGAACAGTGCCGATGATTTTTCCATCGGTGGGAGATAATTCTAAAACCTTTCCTATTTCCAGCATAAAGATATTTTTAGAGTCCATTCCTGTTTGCAAAGCCAGTTCTCTATGGCGATACAGATGTCTGCATTCTCCGTGAACGGGAATGAAGAAGTTAGGCTTTGCAAGAGAGAGAATAATTTTTAATTCCTGTTGGCAAGCGTGTCCTGATACATGGACATTATCCTGTTTCTCGTGTACCACCTCTGCACCATGCTTCAACAGCTCGTTTACCACATTGGAAACGGCTTTTTCGTTTCCGGGAATCGGGTTTGCAGAAATAATAACCATATCTGTCGGTTCGATATTAATCTTTTTATGAGCCGAAAAAGCTATTCGGCTGAGAGCAGACATTGTTTCGCCTTGGCTTCCTGTTGTTACAATAACAATTTTTTCTTTTGGATAACGATTTACTTCATCTATATCTATCAAGGTGTTTTTGGGAATGCTCATATAGTCAAGTTCAATTGCGGCATTGAGCACATTAATCATACTTCTGCCTGAAACAGCCACCTTTCTGCCATACTTAACAGCGGTGTCTATAATCTGTTGAACTCTGTGAATGTTAGAGGCAAAGGTTGCGACGATAATTCGTTTATCAGAACCTCTTTCAAAGAGAGTGTCGAAGGTCTTGCCGATGGTACTCTCGCTCATTGTATATCCCGGGTGGTCGGCATTGGTGCTATCGGAAAACAGGGCTAAAACACCCTTGTTCCCAAGCTCACCAATTCTAGCAAGGTCAATCATATCACCGTCGATTGGGGTTGGGTCAATTTTAAAGTCACCGGTGTGTAGCAAAACTCCTGCGGGAGTATGCAAAGCAATTGCTACTGCATCTGCAATAGAGTGGTTTGTGTGTATAAACTCGACTTTAAATTCACCAAGACTAATTGTTTCGCCTGCCTCCAATGTGTTAAGATTACAAGAGCGCAAAATTCCATGTTCTTTTAATTTGTTTTCTAATATTCCTAAGGTAAGACGGGTTCCAAAAACGGGAACATTAAACTCCTTAAGGACATAAGGCAAAGCCCCGATATGGTCTTCATGTCCATGGGTTAAGAATACACCTCTGATTTTATCTGCAATTTTGTGAAGGTAGGTAATATCCGGGATAACGATATCAACGCCGGGCATATCATCATCAGGAAAAGCCATACCACAATCTAAAATAATTGCATCATTCACACATTCAAAGACGGTCATATTTTTCCCGATTTCATGAAGTCCGCCTAAGGGAATTACCTTAATTTTTTTATTCTTTTTCAAAATTAATCCTCCTATAAAAATTAATACACCAAAATAAGAGGGATGGTTGGCGTAATACCTCAGAGTAAATCGGCCAAAACCTATCCTTCTATTATGTATATTCAAATAATCCGCACAAAAATCCACTCAATATTGCATTGAGCATAAAATAAAAATTTAAATTCGTTTCTTATAACGAACTATATTCCGAACAAATCACTCATAGATTATTATACACTATAATTAAATTTTTTGCAAGTCTTTTTGAGAGGATTGTTATATTATTGGTAAATTTTATATGTTATATACATTGATTTCATATCTAAAAACTACAGTTTTGTTTGGTATATTAACACTATTTTTTTCAAAGTTCTTGATTTTTTGACATTATATGTTATAATAATCATATGATTTTGATGGAATTGAAGTTGCATCTGAAATCACCAAAGATAAAAATGAATATGTAGCGCGAGTTGTCAAGAGGCAGAATATAGGGGAAGTGCGGTGAAAATCCGTCGCAACAGTCATTACGGTTAAAGTCCGATTACCTATCCGCTATGAAAAAAGTCACTTTTCTTGGGCAAGCGAAGAAAAAACAGCATAGTATATCGATTTTTTTGCGTGCGCTCTTTGTAGGTGTACGCTATTTTTATTTTAAATTTTTGGAGGTTCAAAATGAACAAAACTACAAACATTATTTTAAACAAAGCTTTAGAGGTCTTGCTTATTATGGTAATGTTGCTTGGTTTAATGTCCTTGGCGGGTTGCCAAAGAGAACCATTTGCAGTAGGGGAGTCTGAAAGCTGCGTTGTAATTAAGACAACCGAAAAGGAGCTTGGAGGCAATACAGAAATGCTGCTCATTGACTATATGGCAGAGCTTAAAACAAAAGGTGAGCTTGACTATACTACAAAAAATGGAATGGTAAATGCAATCAACGGAATTGAAACCCCTGCCGATTTTAGTAAGAGCTGGATGCTATATACAAGCGATGAGGACAGCGCCAACGCGGCTTGGGGAACGATTAAATATGAGGGAAAGAAGTATGGCTCTGCTGTTTTAGGTGCAGAAACCTTGAAGCTGAAGCCGGAGCACTTATATATATGGGTGTTCAAAGATGTTGAATGATGGGGAAAATTAAGGATATTGTTCGCGCAGGCGTGTGTGTTGCGCTGATTATAGGAGGACAGCTTGCGTTAAGTGGAATAGCGGGCGTGGAAATTGTAACAGTAATGATGTTGTGTTTTTGTTTCTCATATGGCATTAAAAACGGAATTGCTATTGCTACGACATTTTCATTGTTAAGATGCTTTGTTTTTGGGTTTTATATTAATATTATAGTTTTATATCTGGTGTATTACAATTTGTTTGCTTTGTTCTTTGGATGGCTGGGGAAGAAATTTTTGGGTAACATTTCTCTTGGCAGAACTGTTATAGTAGTAGCGTCAGCTATAGCATTTACAATTTGCTTTACCTTACTTGATGATGTAATAACGCCTTTGATGTTTGGGTTTAGCAAAAATGCTATGAAGGCATATTTTTTTGCATCGTTGTATCAAGTAATACCGCAAACAATCTGCACGATGGTTACAGTATCGACGCTCTTTAAACCGATTACCAAGCTAATTTCAAAAAATAAATTTTAATACAAAGTCAAACGCTGAAAAAGATAGAAAAAAGTTGAATTTATAATTGGTATAGGGATTAGAGAAAACTATTGACATTTTAGTTAAAATGGTGTATTGTTTATTTTGTCAAAAAATTTAAAAACTTACGATTACTAAATTTGTGCGCAATCGGCTGCTGCGTGGTGTTTATCTTCCTTTTGCGAATGAGCAAAAAAAGTATAAATACTCACACAGCGTTGGGGGTGCACTCTTTTTTCAAATCAAGAAGGGGGTATTTGTATTGGAGAATATTGTCAGCCTTAAGGATATCGTTGTAACCTTCGACGGAGAGCAGATTTTAAACAGCATTAATCTTGATATAAGAGATAAAGAGTTTGTTACATTGCTTGGCCCGTCAGGATGTGGAAAAACAACCACACTCAGGATAATCGGCGGTTTTCTTGAACCTGACAGCGGCATTGTTACGTTTGAAGGGAAAAAGATTAATGACATTCCGCCGTATAAGAGGAATGTAAATACCGTGTTCCAGCGTTATGCATTGTTTCCGCATCTTAATGTCTATGAAAACATAGCTTTCGGGCTAAGAGTAAAAAAGCTTCCTGAAAATGAAATAAGAAAGCGTGTCGGAGAGATGTTGGAGCTTGTAAACTTGCGTGGTTTTGAGAAGAGAAATGTAAGTCGTCTTTCGGGAGGTCAGCAACAGAGAGTTGCTATTGCAAGAGCCTTGGTAAACAGACCTAAGGTATTGTTGCTGGACGAGCCGTTGGGTGCGTTGGATTTAAAACTGCGTAAAGAAATGCAGATTGAGTTGAAAAAAATTCAGCAGAGTCTGGAGATTACCTTTATTTATGTAACCCACGATCAGGAAGAGGCATTAACCATGAGCGATACAGTTGTGGTTATGAATCAGGGCAATATTCAACAGATAGGTACACCGGTTGATATATATAATGAGCCCAAGAATGCTTTTGTTGCAGATTTTATTGGAGAGAGTAATATAATTCCCGGCATAATGGAAAAGGACTTTCTTGTTGAGATAAGCGGCAGACAGTTTGAATGTGTGGACAAAGGTTTTGGAGAAAAGATGCCTGTTGATGTGGTTATACGCCCTGAGGACATAACTATTATTCCGCCTGAGGAGGCGAAAATTGATGGAGTTGTAACATCTGTAACCTTTAAAGGTGTTCACTATGAAATGGTGGTAGAGGCGTACGATTTCAGTTGGTTGGTACAATCTACACGGGCGGCAGAACTTGGTTCTACTGTCGGGATAAGTTTTGGACCTGATGACATTCATATTATGAACAAGATGAAAGGGTAGGTGGTTATGATGAAGAGAAAGCTTCTCGCCTCACCTTATCTTGTGTGGATGGCGGTTTTCGTTATTGTTCCGTTGGTTATGGTGGGATATTTTGCGTTTACAGATGGTAATGGCAATTTTACCCTTGAATATGTTTCGGATGTGGCGGGATATTCAAACATTTTTATTCGTTCAATATGGCTTGCGGCGATAGCTACTGTTATATGCCTTATTCTTGCATACCCTGTTGCGTTCAGTCTTTCCAGAATGGATTTGAAAATTCAAAGCACTATGGTTATGATTATGGTTTTGCCAATGTGGATGAACTTCCTTCTGAGAACCTATGCGTGGATGACAATTCTTGGAAACGAAGGAATACTTAACTCTATTTTCGGATTTTTTGGATTAGGTCCGTATAAACTGTTAAATACTCAAGGTGCAGTTGTTCTTGGCATGGTGTATGATTATCTGCCATTTATGATTCTGCCTCTTTATTCAGTTATGGTTAAGATTGATAAGAGCGTGCTGGAGGCAGCAAGTGATTTAGGGTGCAATAGCTTTATGGCGATGCTGAAGATTGTTTTTCCCTTAAGTTTGCCCGGAATAATGTCGGGTATTACTATGGTTTTTGTTCCTGCTATCAGTACATTTATTATTTCCCGAATGTTAGGTGGCGGAGGGAATTTGCTTATAGGCGATTTAATAGAGATGCAATTTTTAGGAAATTCCTATAACCCCAATTTAGGTGCTGCTATATCCTTGGTTCTGATGGTTATAATCTTATTGATTATGACTCTTATGAATCAGTTTGATGTAGATGACGACAGAGTTTTAATGTAAAAAAGGAGGGTAAAAATGAAGAAATTATCAAAATTATATATGTCCTTGATTATAGCTTTTTTATACCTCCCGATTTTGGTGCTGATTGTATTTTCTTTTAATGATTCTAAGAGCAGAACTGTTTTTTCAGGATTTACATTACAGTGGTATCAAAAACTATTTTCTAATGAATTAATTATATCTTCTGCGATAAATACTATTATAGTGGCTGTTGTGGCATCTGTTATAGCTACGGTGTTGGGTACGGCGGCGGCAATAGGTATCAGCAAGATGCGTAAAAGTTCTAAGGCTGTGATTATGCAGGTTACAAATATTCCGATTATGAACCCTGAGATTGTTACGGGTGTTTCCCTTATGTTGCTATTTGTGTTTTTTGCGGCACGAATGAATTTGGAATTTGGATTTGTGACACTTATACTTGCCCATATAACATTTGATGTTCCATATGTTGTGCTGAATGTAATGCCAAAGTTCAGACAGATGGACCCTAATTTGTATGAAGCGGCGCAGGATTTGGGTTGCGGGCCTGTAAGGTCGTTTATAAAGGTTAT
Organism: Ructibacterium sp.; assembly: GCA_045587405.1. Taxonomy (GTDB): domain Bacteria; phylum Bacillota; class Clostridia; order Monoglobales; family Monoglobaceae; genus Ructibacterium. Next base: position 18,951 of record JAZNCG010000210.1, read on the forward strand.
TTTGCCTGAAATTTTACCCGGTATAATTTCGGGATTTTTGATGGCGTTTACATTTTCCTTAGACGATTTTGTTGTCAGTTATTTTACAAGCGGCTCAACAGCTCAAACCTTGCCTATAACCATATATGCTATGACACGAAGAAAGGTAAGCCCTGAGATTAACGCTCTTTCAACTATAATATTCGTAGTAGTTTTGATTATATTGATTGTTAAGAATGTTATAGAGAGGAAAGGCACAAAAAAGGAGGCGGTTAAATAATGTTTAAACGAATTCCATTTTTGATTTTAGCCATATGTATTTTGGTATTATCGGGATGCCAAAGCAGTGAAACAGAGGAAACTGTGGAAGAAGCAACAGTTGAAATTGAGGATATTCAATATTACGAAAAATTTAAGGAAGACGGAATTTCCATAAATGTATATAATTGGGGTGAATATATTCCTGATGGAAGTGAAGAAGGAGTATTGAATTTAAATAAGGAGTTTACCGAGTTGACGGGGATAAAGGTAAACTATACTACCTATGCAACTAACGAAGAAATGTATGCAAAGCTAAAGAGCGGTGGCGTTAGTTATGATATTATAATACCATCGGATTATATGATTTCCAGAATGATTAACGAAAATATGCTGGAAGAAATCAATATGGAAAACATACCTAACTTTAAGTATATTATGGATAATTTTAAGAATCCTAAATACGATACGGAAAACAAGTATTCCGTTCCGTACACATGGGGCACAGTTGGGATTATTTACGACAATACAGCAATCGACCCTGAAGAGGTAGAGATAGACTGGGATATTTTATGGGATGAAAAATATAAAGACCGAATTCTTATGTTTGATAACCCAAGAGATGCCTTTGCCATAGCGGAGATTATGCTGGGCTATTCCTTGAACACAGAGGATGAGAAAGAATTGGAGGCTGCGGCGCAGCTTTTGATTGAGCAAAAGCCTGTTGTTCAAGCCTATGTTATGGACGAAATATTCGACAAGATGGGAGCAGGCGAGGCGATTCTTGCCCCCTATTATGCAGGAGATGCCGCAGGGCTTACAGAGGAGTTTGAACATCTGGATTTTGTTGTTCCAAAAAGCGGAACCAATCTGTTCTTTGATGCAATATGTATTCCGAAGGGGTCAAAGCAAAAAGAGGCGGCAGAAATGTATATAAACTATATTTGTGAGCCTGATGTTGCTTATGCAGTGGCGGATTATATAGGATATTCAACTCCACATCAGGCGGCATTTGATATGCTGGACGAAGAGGTCAGGGAGGATGAAGTTGCATATCCTGACAATGAATATTTAAACGAAAAGGCTGAAGTCTTTATGAATCTTTCAGATGAGGCAAACCTAAAGATGCAGGAATTATGGACATCTATGAAAAGCGCGGAGCCTGAATCTGTAAACAAGTGGTTAGTTCCGTTATTTATGTTGGGTTGCGTTGTTTTATCCATTGTAATTTTAATTCGCAGATATTTTAAAAATAAAAATGATATATTCTAAATATAATATTATGTAAAATTTCCGTAAGGATAGTAAAAGGGCAGAAACGATTTGTTTGCGTTTCTGTCCTCTTTATATTTTATGTTGTTATAGATACAAAATCGTAATAGGGTATTAAAAAACAATATTTCTATTTTTCTAAAAATAAAAAAGAATTAAATAATAAAAAAATGATATACTATCAATGTTGAGATAAATCCGAAATTAATTGGGAAAGTCAAATAATTTCGGATTCATCTTAAACCATAGTGACAAGTATAGACAAAAGTCTAAGAAAGGAGAGATTTAAATAATGGATGCTTTAGCATTAATTTTGGTAATCGTAGGAGCCTTGAACTGGGGCAGCATAGGATTATTTGGATTTGATATTGTTGGCGCTCTATTTGGCGGTCAGCTTTCGGTTTTTTCCAGAATAGTTTTTACAATTGTGGCCTTAGGCGGACTTTGGGCGATTACATTCTTCTTTAAGGAAAATGTCCTTGGCAAAACCGAGCACGATAGAGTGCGATAAAACATTAATATAGGGGTAGCTCAAGGAAGATAAGCTTCCTGAACCGCCCCTATTTTTATGCTGTTGCAATAGTTATGCAATATACCTTTTCTGCTCCACCACCTTTTAAAACCTTTGAAACCTCAGCAAGCGTGGCACGGGTTGTACATATATCATCAACTAAAAGAATGGTCTTTCCTTTTATTGATTTGGCGTCTTTCAAAAAATATAAATTTTTTACATTGTCAAGCCTTTGGTCAAAGGAAAGGTCGCTCTGCTTTTTGCCTTCCTTTAGCTTAAATATATTATTCACAAATTTAATTTTCATTTCTTTTGCAAGAGCCTTGGCAAGAGTTGCGCCCTGGTCGTAGCCCTCTGTTTTCATTCTTTCTTTTCTGGGAGGAACAGCTACAATTATATCAAACATAACTTTGTCAAAGTCGTATTTAACAAGAGCGTGCATATGCCTTGCGTACTCTTTGGAATAGCTTTTGTAGGATTCGTGTTTGAAGCGCAGAATAGAGTCTTTTGCTATATCCTTGTATTCATAAACCGAACTCATACGGGTATAGGCTGAAAAAGGATATTCGCTGCAATAATCGCATTTTTCCTCGGTGGCGGAAATAGGTTTGCCGCATTTTTTGCATCTTTTTTTCAAAACAGTGCAGGGCAATTCTTCTTCACAATGAGAACAAATCAATTGTTCTGCTTTTAAACTCAAAACCTTTCGGCAGAAAATACACTTTGGAACAAAAACAATGTTTTTTAAAATAATTTTTAATTCATTTATACTAATCATAACAACACACCCTACTTTATAATACCAGTTAATAATTCATATTACAATAGTTTTTGTAATATTTTGCGATGGGTTTTCGAGCTTAAAATTTGGAAATATTTGGGAAATTAAAATTATATGTTATGATAAGGATAAATCACAGCAAGGAGGATTTAAATGAATATACGAATAGAATATATTGATAATACCCTGGTGGTAAAGCTTGAAGGGGAGATAGACCAAAGTTGTGCCGCCCAGATAAGGGAGGATATAGACAGGGGGTTGCAGACGAAAAATGTTAAAAACCTTATTTTTGATTTTGGCGAAGTAACCTTTATGGATAGTTCCGGAATAGCAGTAATAATCGGAAGGTATAAGCAAATTCAGTTAAGAGGTGGAAAAACAATGATAATTCGCCCCAAACCTCAGGTTGATAAAATTTTGGAGCTTTCGGGAATTAAAAAAATAATTGATTGCGGATAGGAGGAAAATGAAGTGAATAACTATATGAAGATGGAGATACCATCAAAAAGTATTAATGAGGAAGTAGGATCGT
>JAZNCG010000211.1:0-6152 GCA_045587405.1 Ructibacterium sp.
ATTTTTTAACTCTTTACCGGAACTAATGACAAAGAGTCAAAAAATACACTCAAAAGATTATTCTTTTGAGTGTATTTTTTTCAAAACTTTATCTCTGATACAAACACCTATAAAACCGCAAATAAAACCTACTATAATTCCAACTAATACATCTGACAGAAAATGCACTTGCAGATATATTCTTGAAAATGCAATAAGAAAAGCCATGACATATGTAGCAATTCCCCAAATTTTATTATAATTGTAAATAGCAAATGCGGTTGCAAAAGCAGAATAAGTATGACCTGATGGAAACGAAAAATCGGTTGGAGCTTTAATTAATAAAACAATATTGGGGTCAAGGGTAAATGGTCTCGGTCTTGCTATAAGTGGTTTTAGTATACAATTTCCTATAATCAGACTTAAAAGCAAAGCGAATGAAATTGCAACTCCACAAGAACGGACTTTGGGAATAATCAAAAAAATTATAGCTAATGCAATCCATAAGATTCCAACATTTCCAAGGGATGTACAAAATTTCATAAACACATCAGTTATTGGATTGTGTAATTTAGTTACTGAGCTAATTATCCAACTATCAAAACTTATAATGCTTTCTAAAAAAGACATAGTATATCAATCCTATCTTATGTAATTAGTTTTTATTTTAGTTTCTGTTTTGGGCATAGAAATACCATTTTTTCTGCCTATATCAATAGATTTAAGTATCCAAGCCATATTTCTTCCGAGTTGTCGCATTGTTTGCATACCTTCTTCATCTTTGAGAACATCTTCAGGAGTGTTTCCATGTATCATACTCCAATAGTTAGATGAAATAAGTGGCATATTGGCAAAAGTGAAGTATTTATTCATTTGGTCAATTGCAGCACTGGCACCGCCACGCCTACAACTTGCAATTGCCGCACCCGGCTTAAATGCCATAAAGGTTGAACCTGCATAAAAAACTCTATCCATTAAAGAAGTTATTGCTCCGGAAGCAGAAGCATAGTGAACAGGCGTTCCGACGATTATTCCGTCAGCTGTTTCAGCTTTTTCAATAACTTGATTAACTGTATCGCTGTCAAAAACACAACGGTTTTTATCTGATTTTTTACATCCGCCACAACCGATACAGCCTTGTATCGGTTGTGAGCCTATGTGAAAAATTTCTGTTTCTATCCCTTCTTGGTTAAGAGTCTTTGCGATTTCAGAAAGACCTGTGAATGTGCAGCCATTTTCTTTCGGACTACCATTGATTAATAAAACTTTCATATTATATTCCATAACCTTTCATAGTAAATTTTGTTATATATATGCTTAAATTCCATAATAGTATAACATTAATAATTAAAATATACAAGCTAAAATAATATATCAATTTCAACAGGTGAATTTTGTATTATAGAGTTGGGAATATCTAAAATTCTTTGATTACTGCTTCCGCGGAATTTAAGCATCAAACTTTTCTTTTCAATCTCAAATTTACCATCTATTAAAATATCTATTGTATTTAATAAATTTTTAATAGATTCGTCTTTTTTAGACATATCGATAAGTTGCTCAAAAGTATATCCGCTATAACATACTATATTTAGATTTAATTTTTTTATTTCTTCGCCTAATTTTCCAAAGAACTCCGCCTGGCAAAAGGGTTCTCCGCCTGAAAAAGTAACTCCACTCAATAGCGCATTTTTCTTAATTGCATTTAGTATTGTACCCATGTCGTATTCTTTTCCACCTTCAAAAGGGTGTGTTTGTGGGTTATGACAACCTTCGCAGTGATGAGGACAACCTTGTGCAAATATGACATAGCGTATTCCAGGTCCATCGACTATCGATTCATTTATTATGCCTGATACATTTAATTTACACATATTTTTTCTCCTATTCTTCTATAATGATTATTTCTTTAACAGATGTAAAATTTAACCTTACAAATACTTCGTTGTTTTCTTGAATATCAGTAGTATCTGCGGGGTATAGTTTCTTTTTTGATTTACTGTATCTATATATTTTGCAATTATTTGTTGAAATTGTTCGTTTATAGTTGTTTTCTGCTGCAGTGATAAGTATTTTATCCGAAAATTTATCAGTAACAATTCCATATGAAGAATATAATTCGCTAAAATAACTCTGTTGAGTTAAAGTTCCATAATCATATAAGTGTCTTTCGTAATATTGATTGCTTTTTATTATATCATTGGTTAAAAGCATTTTAAAATACTTGCAATGACTCTCAGAGTCCATATAATATTGTAATACTTCACCTATATGAAATGGATTGTTTCCGTTGGAGGTGTCGCGGGCTTTATAATTATCAATCCAATTATCTGTTACATCTTTTCCGCCTAAGGAATCAAAGTATATATATTTATTTTCCCCATTAACTATTACCGAAACAGCTAAGCAAAGATTCCCATCTTTATCATGAATGTTTTCTATATCAGTTATTATACCAATTGGATCGGAATTTTCAAGTGTCCTTGCTTCACTTCCTGCTAAATCAATAACTGCAGCACCTATTGAATAATCATCTTTAACATCATACAATGAAACCTTATAGTTTTTATTTGTTATTAAGTAACTATAATTTTGCACCTTGTAATCTTCAATCTTTTCTTTGTTTTCAGGTAATACGAAAATTTTTGTATCTGAATTAAGCTGATATATCGATTCAAAAAGTCGCATATTTTCACCATAGTATTTAGAACTGTCAGATATATAATTTAATGAAAAAGCATCGTTGCCAACAGATGCGGATAAAGTATCTGCAATTTCAATATTTATTATTGTATTATCAGATTTTGCAGTAAATCTAATTAATTTATTGTCTAAGTTCAGTATTGAAGATACAGTGGTTTTTTCTCCATTCATTTTTGTATATTCATTTATATTATAAACATCAGCGGTTCCGCTTTGAGTTATAATCTTAAGTTTGCCCGAACTGTTAAATGGATTATTGTTCGCTGTTCTGACTAAATATCCGTATTGGGTTGAGTGGTCTAAACCTTCAATCGTATATATAAGGCCGTTTATATCGGTGTAGGCTACGGAATGTTTTCCAAGATAATTTTTAAGCAAATTGAAATTAAAGCATTTAGATAACCTATATTCATTTAAATCAATTTTACAAGTTTTATCTTCTAACGAGATAAAGTTCAATTTTCCGCTAAGTTTATTGTTTGTGATAAACACCTTTGATATGGTTCCGTCATTTGATGTTGCTATTTGTAAAATATCATCTTTATAAACCCTAAGTTCAGGTGAAAAATCAATATTTTCTCCATAGCGTTCAACTTTTATGTTTTCCGCTTTATCCAAATGCAAATCAACTGTTCCTGAAAGTTTATCGGTAATTGAATAGCCTATTTTACTATCAGCACTAATATGATATGTTTTATAATCATCTATTAAGATTACATCTGCACTATTGTTGTATGGGTGCGAGATTATTTTTATAAAGCCCGAGGTAAATTCAAAATTATCAAGAAGTGCCATTCTTGTTAAATATCTCCCATTATATAAAACTCTCGTATTATCTGTAAAATTAATTTTTTTATCGTTACCATATTCATCTGTATATAATATAGCATTATTTTCTATAGCATAAAAGTTGCTTGGTGAAAGTATAATTTCGTCGCTATCCAACTGGGGTTTTGCAAACAGAACAACATTTTCTTTATCAAATTTAATGTATGCGTCAATTTTATGCCCAAGCAAATTATCCATTGGATAATCGCCAATGGAATATTCTTCATCAGAAATAACAACTTTATTCTTATGAAAACTGTCGCTTATAACTGACATTCCGTTTACATCGGTTAATAATCCTTGAATTTTAAAAATGTTATGGTATAAGCTCAGAATTGTATTCTGACCTTTTTGATATCTGTTATTTTTATTACCAAAGGTGGTTTGGGATATAACCTCTGTGTCGAGAATATTGAAAAGTAGTATTGATGCCGTGCCTCGATTTATGGTATCTTCGTATTTTAAATCAATATTATTTGTAATGTTTAATCTGTTTGCTATAATATTATAACCAACTGGATATCCGCCTGATTCTTCAGCGGATATAGTATAGCCGAGAGTAGCTACCAATATCTTTAATGCTTCTTGATATGTAATTGTATTTTCAGGATAGAAAAATCCGTTTTCATCACCTTTAATAATACCTAAGCCATATAATGTTGCAACATCTGAATTTGCCCAATGACCAGAAGGAAGGTCAGCAAATATTTGTTTGGCAAATGATGTTGAATGCATATTAAGTGTTGTTGCAATTAATTTAGAAAATTCGGCCCTGGTTATATTATTTTCAGGTTTAAATTCAAACTTTGTATATCCCGAAACAAGGTTAATATTTTTTAAAAGCGTGGTGGATTCGTAGTATTTTGTATTAACACAATCTGCAAAACCAGGGTCATTTTCATAGATATATCTGGTATATACACCTGCGATAGAAGGTGACCAAGGGGTCTTATCAATATTACCATATGTTATACGAACATATTTAGCCGATGAATCAAAATTTTTTATGGTGTATATAACAGGAATCCATTTCCAATTATCTACACTTTTAACCTCAATGTTTGGTTGAACATCAGTCCAGTTATTACCATCAGGTGAAACAGAAAAACTAAAATGTGATATTTCTTCGTTTTGTCTGAAATATGTATGAAAAATCATATATTGATTTTCAGGAATACTATATTCCAACCATTGTGCTGTCGAATCGTTTCGCATAAACATTGTATAATCGTCAAATGCGTATTTATTTTCATCGGTTGTTACATCCGCATATAGTCCTTCACTATAAGAATGCACCTTTGAAAAATCCAAACAATCATCATATAAAATTCCATCAGGAGCAGTAGAAATAACTGATTGCTCACTGGAATTTTCACTTGCATAGGTAAATTGAGAAACAGATATTAAAATTAAGGTCAAAAATAAATATAAACTTCGTTTCATTATTCTACCTCCGAAGAGTTGTTTACATCTGGGTCTGTATTTGTACAGGCATATTGATATGATAGATATGCCATATCAATAACATCAAGTATTTGATTTTTATCAATGTCAAGAAGACGGAGATTATTCCAATCAGAATGACTTTGTGTTGTACCATAATTTTCTTTTATGCAATTAATTTCTATTAAATCTATTATGCCATCTTTGTTTATGTCCCCTATTACAGCCGATACCAAGGATATTTTGTACTCTGCGGATAATGTTTCTTGTTGGGTTACATCATCGTTTGATGTTACAGAGGCAGAAGCTTTAAGGGTTATATTTGTGCCATTTTTACAGGATGGGTCTATAATAAGTTCTCTGTTATTTTTTAATATTATTCCTTGGGGTGTATCACCTGTTATTTCCCACATTATATCATAATCCATTGGATTGCCGATTTGATCTGAAACAAATCCTGATAATAAATAATTGTTACTGTCATATATAGGTATTTCTAATTTGCTTGGCATATTAAAAACGATATTTTGGGGTAGAGCGCAACCTATTATTGCGGACATAGAGCCAAAATATGGATTCCACCAATCATTAACCGATGGATCAAGTTCAGGCCATACGATTTTTATGTAAGAGGCAGGGCTTAAATCAGCATAGGTATATGTATGCTTTGCCCAAAGAGAGCCATCGTCTTTTCCTACAATTTTTTCAATTTCAGGTTGATGTTCTGTCCAATTTTTATTATCAATAGATTTATATAGCTTAAACATTCCCTCGTTTTTGGGCCAGAAATATGAAACAAAAATCAGCTTTTCAATATATGGGAGATTAAAAATAATATAAGCTTCGGTTAAATTGTTTTCGCGTCTAAAAACAAATTCATCATTATACATAGTCGCAAGCTCATAATCTTCGACTTTCCATATGTTTATATTCTCATATGATTCAACATTTTTTAAACTGTCACACATAGAATTCCATTCTGAATCAAAAGAAATCTCTTTATTGTTTGTTACTTCATTATTGGATAATAAAACAATTTCTGCGAATGAATGGCTTGGGAATAAAAGTATTAGTATAAATATCATTAATCGCACGAATTTCATATGGATTCACCTCCTGAATCTATATTTTGAGCTGTATATAATTTCGCAAGTGCATTGTATACACCAACAGCACATTCTCCTCTGGTAAGGTTGTTA
>JAZNCG010000212.1:0-4973 GCA_045587405.1 Ructibacterium sp.
TGAATATTTATCCGACATGGCGGATTTCATAAAATTCGTGACAGCAGTCTATATCACAAAATCTACCGTCTATACTTTCAACAGATTCGATATTGTCGTCGTAAAGATTTGCGCCGCAATAATGACACTCGCCGATTTTTACAGCGTTTTTGGGATAATCGACATATCCAAATCTTTCGGTTATTAAAATGTCAGGGTGAGTCATTTTTCACTCCTTTCCGCCAAATATTCACACCGCTTTTGTAATATTTCCCAACAATTTAATTAATATAAATACATTATACAACAATTAGATTGTTTGTCAATACTGATTTTAACAATTTTATTGTTAAATGTATTGCAAAATATTATTTTATATGATATAATTTGACAAAGAGGTGATTTTAATGGCAAATATTTACATCAGTAAGAGATTGAGAGAGGCAAGAGTTACCGCAGGGTTTACCCAAAAGGATATTTATCAATGGCTTGGGATAGGGCAATCAACCTTTAGTGCATGGGAAACGGGATTGGGAGAGCCATCAATAGAGGTTTTTTTAAAGCTTTGCAGGAAGTATCAGATAGAGGACATAAGCGGGTTCTTTATGCCTGACCCTATAACAGGAAAGCTTAAGGAGCAGATTGACCCTTTGTTCATTAAAAAGATGATGGCGCTTCCTAAACGCTCCCAGGAGGCTGTTCGTAATTGTCTGGAGTTTGAGTACAGCAGTAATATGGAAAGACAGAGTAAAGGCTTTCGCAGATTACGAAGAATTCCTATTTACACTCAGGTTGCTACAGCAGGGTTTGGTAATTATCTTGATGATAGTAATGCAGAATATATTGATGTTGAGGCTCCCGAGGAGGCAGATTTTGCCCTGCACATTTCGGGAGATAGTATGGAACCATTAATTCATAACGGTGATATTATTTTTGTAAGAAATCAAGGAACATTGCAATCTGGAGAGATAGGGATTTTCTCCTATAACGGAGAAAGCTTTTGCAAAATGTGGGATAACCGAATGGGTGTACCCCGACTTGTTTCTATTAATAAAGCTTATACGCCTATTTTTCTTAAAGATGCAGATTCCCTTGTCATACATGGTAAGGTTCTTATATAAATTTCCCATAGGCATAAGAGAAAAAATAGGAGAGATAATTGTATAATTATATTTTAAAGAATATTTGCTATATCCGAAATGATATTTTGGAATAATCGGTTCATAATATTTATATATAGGAGAAATAAAAAACTCTTATGCCTATGTTTCGGGAAAACTAAATTATTGTAGAGAGGGTTGATTAGAAGAGTTTTCCATCATAGCCCTTTCCTTGCTGAGTTCTTCAAATTCCCGTCGGTTTTTTTCTATGCCCTCTATTAGCTTTTCTTTTCCGTCAAGGTGCATTCCCTCTAAAAGAAGGGTTGCAGCTGCGGCTGATTGAGGGTCGAATACTCCCATTTTCCATAAATCTGTCATTGTTTGATTTTGAGTAATACGATTATATGGATTATTTTTTTCTGCGCTTACGGACACATCTAATTCAATAGGGTGTCCTGATATATCTTTAAACCAATTCTTGTTGGAAAATTTAATATATTCTCTTTTACCATCGGAGTTTTCAACTCGATAAGAACGGGGAGTGGTATAGAATTGTCGCATAAGCTCCATGGTGAGATAGATTATTTCTTTATAGGCGGTGTAGCTTTCGGAAATCATATCTCGGCTGAGCTTTTCCCCTGCTTGCTGAAGAGCGACGATTGCAGAATATGCAGTAACTCCGCCATTGGTATCACCTTGTTGGAAATCTCGGTTTCCTGCTATTTCCTTTAATTCCTCTATCTTGTTTTGTCTGTGCTGAATTATGTAGCTGTGTAGAGGTTTCGCCTGAAGCTCTCGTATATTTTCATCGCCGACAGTTCCTGATACATGGATTATATCTTTTGAAAGGTCGGTCAGCTCATACTCGTTAAGACCTCCGTTATCCTTTATCATAAATCTTGTCTTACCTGCAATCATAGCATTTTTGCTTATTAGTCCGTCTAACTTGTCTATATATAATTGAGGGTTTTTGATAATATCAACAAGTCCGAAACCAACGGGGCTGTCCTCGTCGGGATACATAACATCAAACACAAACGGATATTTCCCGTGGGAATATATTCCTATATCGCCCCTGTCCTCGGAGGAGTCTAAGATTAGGCTACCGCAGAATTTTATTAATTCAACAGTCTGTAGATTTCCTCGTTGCTTTTTGTAATAGCAATCTATAACCAATATTTTATCCTGATTTTTATCGTTGTTTGAGGTGTTTTGCATATCGTCGTAGGTCATAATTTCCATTGGGGACTCCCCTGAAAACTTGTCGGCATATTTAGGATATTGCAATTTCAGGTCATCAACATCGGCAAGGGCGGTAAGAAAGATAAATTTGCTGTCTTGTATATCGCAGACCCCAGGCTCCCAGAAAAGATTTAAAAGGTCAATCTTCTTTATGTCAATCTCACCTAAACCCCCACGGAGCTTAGGATTGAAAAATACACCATAACAAGATGCTCCGTTTTTTAATTTATACCACCAAGCCTTGCTATAGGTGTTCTTAAAGTTGCAAAGCTCCATTTGTACAGGAAGTATCCTCGTGAAGTTTTCGGCAATTTCTCTGTCTTTTTCGGACCGTTCCAAAACATTCGGAACGGGATAGTTGTCCATAGCGTCTGCGTGCTTGTTGGCGATGGCATTAAAAAGATAGGGAGTTGTGGGATTTTGCATATCCGCTGAGTTATCCTGATATCTGGATTTAAACCATCGGTTGTTCTCGATAATTCGTCTGTCGAAAAGCTGTTTGTGTTCCTTATAACGCCTGAACTCTTCCGTTATCTTTTCAAAAAATTCAGGCTTGATTTTTCCGTTGTAATCACTTGTTAACATAATTTTCTCCATTCTGCCGATTTGTTCGGCGTTTATTTTTTTCAGAGTTAAAGTTACACACCAAGAGCATCAAGGCGTTGTTCTAATCTGTCTATTTTTTCGCTGAGGTCAATGCCGTTAATTAAAACTCTATCGCCCGAAAGCCATAATTCCTGACTATCTTCCCAGAAGAATATGTGTGGCGTGAGTCCGTTTAAACCCATAACGGCGTATTCGTCATTTTTTTCTACTTTAAAAGAACCATTCGTGTAGGTAATTCCGTTTATGTCAACCTTGCCTCTCCCGTTTCCTGCACCCAAGACCAAATAGGCTGTTCCGTCTTCCCCAACTGTAATTCCGCATTTTTGAAGTCTTGAGTTGTCTTGGTCGTGAAGAATTTTTACACCCATTGGGTCAAGACAGGCGAAAACTCCGCCATCTTTATTTTTGTAAGAGAGGCTGTCTGTACCGATTATGGTTGAACCATAAAGGGTAGAGCCTTCCAAGGTTCCCGTAAATATTGCATTACCATCACTGTTTAAGTACAAGGTCGGTTCTCCGTATTTGTTGTAGAGCAAAAAGTCGAATTTGTCCTTGTTCTTGTTGTAGGCGGCAAGAAAGCGTTGGGTTTCTCCGTCACCAATGGAAATTTGAGAATTTGTCATCTCTAAGGTTCCGTCTTTATCGGTTATGGTTACTAAATCTGTGTCAACAGTTCCTGCCTTTAGTTTGTCGGCGGACAGAAAACCGATTTGTGCATTTTCTATTTTTGCCTTTTCTGTATCAATGTTTTCTGCTTTGACAGATGCCGCCTCGGATACATTACTTGCATCCAGATTGTCGAAGAGGTAGGTAAGCTCATCAATTAATGCAACTCCCCACTCTCTCAGTTTTTTTAAATCCTGTTCCGCATCAGGGTTAAGCTTTGGCGGAATAGGTGTTGTCAGGTTTGCCATTTTATTTTCCTCCTTTGGCTTTGCTATGGCTCTATTATATACAAGAGTAGAGTGCCATAGGGTGCCATCTGTAATAAAAAATAAATCTTTTGTTTTTATACAGAATGTGTTATAAGGTGTTATAATGAATTTATGCAAAGAATACAGCCAATGAATACAGCCAATGAATTGAATTGCTCTATAACATTCAGGCAGTAAATGCTTTATGCGGGCTGAATGATAAAAATTTTTGTTCCTCTAAACCGTAATACTTTTATATGAGAAATGTGTATAAAATGGTTATAATATGCATATAATACACGCATAATATTGTTGACAAAAAGGCTTAATTATAATAAAATGTAATTGAAAGGAAGTGTTTTAAATGGCAAAAACATCAACAAATATTTCAATTGATACTGAAATCAAAGCAAAAGCGCAAGAACTCTTTGCTGATTTTGGTTTGGATTTATCCACTGCTATCAATATGTTTTTAAGGCAATCTGTAAGAGAAAATGCAATTCCATTTAATATTTCAAGAGAAGTTCCTAATAGTGATACAATTGCAGCTATAAATGAATTTGAGGAATTTAAAAAGAATCCTAATGGATATAAAAAATATTCTTCCTTTTCAGAACTGTTAAATGAGGTAAATGCTGATGCTTAACATTGTATCGTCGAATAGGTTTAAAAATGATTTGAAACTTGCAATCAGAAGAGGGTATAATATTGATTTGCTTGAAGAAGTAATAAATAAACTCGCAAGCGGTGAGACTCTTGAACAAAAATATAGAGATCACGAATTATCCGGTGATTTTAAAGGATTAAGAGAATGTCATATAACTCCTGATTGGTTGTTGGTTTACCAAATTATTGATAGTGACCTTGTGTTATATCTATCCCGAACGGGAACCCACAGTGATCTATTTTAGCGTAAAACCGCGGAGGAAGAGATATATTGTTTGATTGTACTAATGATATGGAAGTAGACGAGCCACCTACCCACGACCGTATAACAGAAATTTATAAAAGGAAGATGTCTATGGTAAATTTAGGGAATGATTGGGATAAGCTTTTAGCAGAGGAGTTTGAGAAGGATTATTATTTAAAACTTCGCAGTATTCTTGCAAGTGAATATAAAAATCATACAATA
>JAZNCG010000213.1:0-2745 GCA_045587405.1 Ructibacterium sp.
AGTTTTCCATTATGTTCTGCAGATAAAATCATACCATTTGATTCAAGGCCCATCATTTTTCTTGGTGGGAAATTAGCTATAAACAGTACATTTTTGCCAATTAAATCTTCGGGTTTATAGTATTTTGCAATACCTGAAAGAATTTGTCTGGTTTCGCCTGCTGTTTCAATCTCAAAACGCAGAAGTTTAGAAGATTTTGGAACCTTTTCACATACTAAAACTTTACCAACTCTAATATCGAGTTTTTCAAAATCAGGAAATTCAACCGCTGGTTTAAATGGCTCAATTTCAACAGCTTGTTCTTGTTCAGGTTGTTTAAGTTCTGCTTCCAATTCGGCTAATTTCTTTTCAGGGTCAAGTCTTACAAACAATGGTTCAGGTGCAGTAACTTTTGTGTTTGGAACAGTTTTGCCAAAGTTTTGTAGGCTTTCCCAAGAGAGTTCAGGAGAACCAATTTGGGTTGCAATTGCTTCACTTGTAGATGGCATAAAGGAAGAAAGAAGTGAAGCTATAAATCGGATTGATTCTGCAAGGTGATACATAACAGTTTTGAGCTGTTCTTTTCCATCATCTGTTTTCGCCAATACCCAAGGCATAGTTTCGTCAATATATTTATTTGACCTGTTAACAATATTCCACACACAATCCAGAGCATCAGCGACTTTGAGTTTCTCCATAGCCATAGCTGTTTCTTTAGCAGAAGATATACACAAACTTTCTAAAGCGTCATCAAAGTCTGTTTTGTCGCCAATAGCTGGTATTTCACCATCAAAATACTTATTTATCATCGATACAGTTCTGTTTACAAGATTTCCTAGAGTATTTGCTAAATCAGAATTAAATCTACTTATCAATGTTTCAAAAGTAATTGTTCCATCCTGAGCAAATGGCATCTCATGTAAAAGATAATATCTAACCGCATCAACGCCAAAGTTTCTAACCAAATCATCGGCATAAATAACATTTCCGATTGATTTACTCATCTTATCCTGTCCGTTTAAAAGCCAAGGATGACCAAAAATTTGTTTAGGAAGAGGTTCTCCCAATGCCATAAGGAAGATAGGCCAATAAATTGTATGGAAACGCAGAATATCCTTTCCTATGATATGAACATCTGCAGGCCAATATTTATTATATAAATCATTTTTATTGTCACAACGATAGCCAATAGCAGTTATATAATTTGTTAAAGCATCTAACCAAACATAAGTAACATGTTTAGGGTCAAAAGAAACAGGAATACCCCATGAAAAACTTGTTCTGGAAACACAAAGGTCTTGTAAACCGGGTTTTAGAAAGTTGTTTACCATTTCTTTTTTGCGTGATTCAGGTTGAATAAAATCAGGATTATCCTCAATATGTTTCATCAATTTATCTGCGTACTTACTCATCTTGAAGAAATAAGCTTCTTCGTTTTGCTTATGAACTTCACGACCACAATCAGGACATTTTCCATCTTCGAGCTGTGTATCTGTCCAGAATGATTCACAGGGGGTACAATACCATCCCTCGTATGAACCAAGATATATATCTCCTTGGTCATACAATTTTTTAAATATTTTTTGCACAGTTTCTTCGTGATAGTCATCTGTTGTACGAATAAACTTATCATAACTGGTATTCATCAAGTCCCAAATTTCTTTGATTTCAGCAGCAACACCATCAACATATTCTTTAGGTGAAACGCCTGAGGCTTCTGCTAATTCCTGAATTTTTTGTCCATGTTCATCTGTTCCTGTGCAGAAGAACACATCGTATCCCATATAACGCTTAAACCTTGCAATTGCATCTGTAAGTACAATTTCGTAAGTATTACCTATGTGAGGTTTTCTCGAAGTATAAGCAATAGCAGTTGTTATATAATATTTTTCTTTATTACACATTTATATTTTCTCCATTCTGCCATAATCGGCTTAGTATATAAAATTATTCATCAAACATAGAAATACTTTCATTAGGTGACTGTTCGCGATAAGAAATTCCAAAATGGTCATAGGCTCTTTTTGTGACCATTCTGCCGCGAGGGGTCCTGTTTATAAATCCTATTTGTAATAAATATGGTTCGTAAACATCCTCGATTGTATCGCTTTCTTCGCCTATTGTAGCAGCTAAAGTATCTAAACCGACGGGACCGCCATTGTAGTATTCTATAACAGTTTTCAACATTCGTTTATCATTTGAATCCAAACCTAAATTATCAATTTCAAGTTTTTGCAAAGCATGGTCTGCTATTTCTTTAGTTATAACGCCATTTGACATTATTTGTGCAAAATCTCTAACCCGCTTTAAAAGACGATTGGCAATACGAGGGGTTCCCCTTGAACGAGAAGCAATCTCAACAGCGCCCTCAGGTTCAATGTCAATTTGTAGAATGCCCGCACTACGAGTTACTATTGTTGCGAGTTCCTCAACCGTATACATTTCCAAACGGCTTATAACCCCAAATCTATCACGAAGAGGAGCTGTTAGAGCGCCTGCTTTTGTAGTAGCTCCTATAAGTGTAAACTTTGGTAAATCCAGCCGAATCGAACGGGCTGATGGGCCTTTGCCTATTATAATATCTAAGGCAAAATCCTCCATAGCAGGGTATAGAATTTCTTCTACACTTCGACTTAATCTATGAATTTCATCAACAAATAATATATCATCAGGTCCCAAATTTGTAAGCAAAGCTGCTAAATCTCCGGGCTTTTCGATAGCAGGGCCTGATGTTATACGCAAATTAACGCCCATCTCGTTTGCAAT
>JAZNCG010000214.1:0-7306 GCA_045587405.1 Ructibacterium sp.
TGCCATTCTTGGTGTAGAAATTCTTTCAACAGGAGGGTCATTTGCCAAATTAATAAACAAAACTGTTCTGTCAATCGCACCTGTTTCCTTAAAACTGTTTATAAAATATTCCGACTCTTCAAAGGTTATACCCATCGCCGCAAAAACAACAGCGAATTGCTCATCTTCACCTCTTACCTTTGCTTGTTTTGCTATTTGAGCGGCAAGTTGAGCGTGCGGAAGCCCGCTAGCCGAAAATATTGGCAGCTTTTGCCCTCTAACCAATGTATTCAATCCATCAATAGCAGAAATACCCGTTTGAATAAATTCCTCAGGATAATTTCTTGCTGTTGGATTCATTGGCACTCCGTTTATATCAATTCGCTCATCAGGAATCAGTTCCGCACCGCCATCAATGCAACGCCCAACACCGTCAAAAACTCTACCTAACATATCCTCTGATACAGCAAATTCCATACTTCTGCCTAAAAAACGAACTCTGCTTGTATCGGGATTTATTCCTGCTGAATTTTCAAAAAGCTGAACCAATGCATTTTCTCCATCAATTTCCAAAACCTTACATCTTCTAACTTCTCCATTTGCAAGAATAATTTCTCCCAAATCATTAAAATTAACATCTTTTACACCTCGAACAAGCATAAGAGGTCCTGCTATTTCTTCAATGGTTCTATATTCAGTTGGCATTAGTATACCTCCTTAATTCGAAGTTTTTCAATTTCAGAATTTATCATTTCCATTATCTCGTTAAATTCTTTTTCGACTTTATCGTTCTGTGTGTATTTGAATCTTCCTATTCTTTCTCTCACAGACATTGTAACAATTTTTTCTATATCTATCCCATCTTTTAATCCATCCATAGACAAATGATAAAATTCACTTATAAGCTTCATTAATAAAAATTGTTTCGTAAGCGGTGTATATGTGTCTGTTTCATGAAATGCATTTTGATGCAAAAAATCCTCTCTGACAGTTCTTGCAGTTTCTAACTTCAATCTGTCTAATGCCGAAAGCGCGTCCATTCCAACAAGTTTAACAATTTCCTCAAGCTCGGCTTCGTCTTGAAGAATGCTCATAAACTCTCCTCTAAGCTTCATCCATTCCTCATCTACATTTTCCTCAAACCACACACTTAATTTATCCGTGTATAGCGAATAGCTGTTTAACCAGTTAATTGCAGGGAAATGTCTTTTGTATGCAAGCCCCGAATCCAACCCCCAAAAAACCTTTACAATTCTCAATGTAGCTTGGGCGACAGGTTCGGATATATCACCTCCGGGAGGAGAAACCGCCCCTATAATTGATAATACTCCCTCTCTCTCCTCGGTTCCAATGTTAACTACTCTGCCTGCTCGTTCATAAAACTGCGCAAGCCTGCTACCCAAATATGCAGGGTAACCCTCTTCACCCGGCATTTCCTCCAATCTACCCGACATCTCTCTTAAGGCTTCTGCCCATCTTGAAGTAGAATCAGCCATTAGAGCAACTGAATATCCCATATCTCTAAAATATTCCGCAATAGTAACACCTGTATAAATGGATGCCTCACGAGCTGCAACAGGCATATCCGAAGTGTTTGCAATCAGAACGGTTCGCTCCATTAAAGAACGCCCTGTTTTAGGGTCAATCAATTCAGGAAATTCATTTAAAACATCCGTCATCTCATTTCCACGCTCACCACAGCCTATATATACAACTATATCCGCTTCAGCCCATTTTGCAAGCTGATGTTGCACAACCGTTTTACCACTTCCGAAAGGTCCCGGAACAGCCGCTACGCCACCTTTGGCAATTGGGAAAAGCGTATCTATTACACGCTGTCCTGTTATAAGAGGCATTATAGGTGATAATTTTTTCTTATATGGTCTCTCAACACGAACAGGCCATTTTTGCATCATATATATTTCTTTATCACCATCTATTGTTTCAATTACAGCTATTACTTCATTTACTTTATAGGTGCCACTTTCTATATTTTTAATTTTACCTTCAACATCGGGAGGAATCATTACTTTATGGGTTACAATTTCCGTTTCTTGCACAGAACCAATTATATCTCCACCCAAAACACTGTCGCCAATATTTTTACAGGGAGTAAAATTCCATTCTTTTTCTCTGTCTAAAGCAGAAATCTCAACTCCTCTTGTAAGATTGTTGCCTGCAATTTTTCGAATTGCTTCTAATGGTCTTTGTATTCCATCGAACATACTTCCAATCAAGCCAGGTCCTAATTCAACACTTAGAGGTTCTTCCGTTGTTTCAACTTTTGCCCCCGGACCCAATCCCGATGTTTCTTCATAAACTTGTATAGATGCCATATCTCCATGCATCTCTATTATTTCTCCGATAAGTCTTTGCTGTCCAACTCTGACAACATCAAACATATTTGCACTTCTCATTCCCTCAGCAATTACCAATGGCCCTGCAACTTTTTTTATTATTCCTTCTATCATTAAAACACATCCTTTGAAAATTGGTCACTCTTTAAATAATATATCGGACCCTACTGCTTGTTCGACCGATTTTTTTATTCCCTCAACTCCTGCTCCATTATTCCCCCATGCACCCGGAATTAAAATGACAGCAGGTAGCTTTTTTTCTCTTACTATGTCTATCTCTTCCATTACATATATAGACGCAGCCTCGGTTATATATATAATAGCATAATTATTGATAATCCTTCTGAAACATTCTTTTACTTCTTTTTCTTCTCTGACATAATAAGTGTCAACGCCCAATGCGCTAAATCCATATATACTGTCCTTATCTCCAACAACCGCAATATTAACCATAAATCCCGCCTACTCTTTCTTTAACCAGCTCTTCGTTTAAATTGTTTAATTTGCAAGTTAAGATAAAACGAACAATTTTGAGTTCATTTTCAACCGAAAGAATATATGATATTATAGGACCAATACCAAATATGTTTTTCCTCTCTTCCTTAACTATATCAAGCAATTTTTCATCGCACCATTTTTCAAAATCCGTCATTGATTTTTCCAAATACTTAACCGATTCTTCAAACGGTGTATGCATCAAATATTTACAAAGTTCTTCTTTGCCTTTAGCTGCGTTTTTGGACAATTTCTTTTTATCAATAATCGTATCATCCGCCAATGCACGGAATATAAATTCTTCAGTCTTTTTAAAAGCACTGCATCTGGCAGCAATTAATATGTTTTTCAAAGATATAAACATAGAAAAATAATCTATAACAAACTTATTTTTTGTTTCTTTAGCCATATCCAATAAATATTCAAGGCCTGCTTTATCAATAATCATATCACTCAATTGCCCATCTCTTGTTTTAAGTAATACATCAACTGCATTTTGTGCCGCCTCTTTCATTTTATTGGGTAGTTTATCATATTCCGCTTTCTGAATTATTTCCCATATTTCATCAGAATCAATATTACCATAATCCACTAATAAGCCATCAACAGATGCAGATGTAATATGAGCTTTAATTGCCGCCTTTATATTATGGAAATCTGCGTCATATCTAAACAGCCTTATATATTGCTCATCAACACCAATTTCTGATATAAAGTCCCATGCATAATTCTTCTTTGCAGATAAAATTTCATCTATGGAATCACCTGAGCTATAACCCTTATTTCTTAAAAACTGAACTGCATCATTATAGGTATTTGCAGAAACAAGTCTATTAATATCTGTCTTGGTTAGCAATTCACCTTCTCTTACATGTGCCCTCGCAACACCATATGCATATTCCTCGCCCATTAGTTTTCCCCCTCGAAAAGCAAAGTGTTAACCTTATCCTTAATTAAATTCATGTTACTTTCAAATAGCATTTCAAATGTCCAATTTTCTTCTATTTTCCCATTTATCAATACAAATCCGCCATCTGATTTTACTTCCTCATCAGATATTTCTATGCCAGGATAGTTTTTCTTTATTGTTTCACACACTTTCCTCTTTACATTGTCAGGAATCTTAGATGCAAATTTTATAACACCTGTTGGATTATCTGAAAGTTCTTTGATTTTTCTGTAAACAAACTCAACATAGTCTTCATCCGTTATATTTAATAGCTTTTTATATGCAATTTCGATTGTTTTATCAATTAATAATTGTTTATTAAAAAGAGTTTTTTGTGATAATTCTCTTTCAATTGTTGTTTTTTCTTTTTCGAAAAAACTCAGACATTCAATATCCGCTTTATTCTTTTGCTCCAATAAAGTCTTAGCATTTTCCTCTATGCATACAGATAAAATCCTATCAGCTTCATTTTGAGCAGAAGTAATAATTGCATCTGCTTTTGCTCTGGATTCTTCTATAATACAATTAATTATATTTTCCACGCCTGACATCCACAAACTCTCCTTTCATAAACCTTTCCTTAATTTTATAAATTAGGAATTCCAACAATAGCTAAAATTGATACTAAAAGCGCTAAAATCGCATAGGTTTCAACCATAGCTGCAAAAATCATAGATTTTCCCATTTGGTCAGGCCGCTTTGCAACTAAATTAATTCCGGCAATAGCTGCTCTCGCTTGCCTTATTGCGGACCACAATCCAACAATTGCCATAGGCAAACAAGCAATAAAATACAAAATTCCATCTGTTAAAGAAACCTCAGTAGGATTTCCCAAAATTCCTATTTGCGATAAAACAATAAACGCAATCAAAAGACCATATATACCCTGTGTACCCGGCAAAAGCTGTAAAATCAAAACTTTACCAAACTTTTGAGGGTCCTCAGTAACAACGCCGGCCGCAGCCTCACCTGCCATACCAACACCTATTGCCGAACCAATACCTGCCAAAAGCGCTGCTATTACAGCCCCAGCCAACGCAAAAATCATTCCTAAATCCATATTATTTTTCCTCCTTAAATTTATAATACTTTGTATTTATTGCAAAGGGCTTATATTTTCTTCCTCCGCCCTCATAAAATTTCCCAAAAAACTCAACAAATTGTAATCTGTTTGTATGGACATACGCGCCAAGCAAATTAATCGCCATATTTAAGCTATGACCAATTATGAATATTACACCGAAGAATATTGCGCCTGCAACTCCACCACCTAGCATACTACCCATTTTGTTAAAAACAGATGCTATTACGCCTGTAGCAAGACCTAACGCAAGCAATCTGGAATAGGAAAGTATATCACTCAAATATGAGGTTATTCCATACAATTCATAAAGTCCCTTGGCAATTCTCTTGCCAACACTTTTCGATGCTCGTGCTGAAAACAAAACAATTAAAATCGCACCAACAAAAAACGAAAGTGCACCGATATTTCCAACAAATTTTGGTAAAATAAAACTCAGTCCTGTCATATCCCTGAACATTGGCATAGAAAGAAGATAAATAATTGCTCCGCCAACTGCTAAATACCAGCTTACAACATCAAAAACAGCTGATTTGTAATCTTTAGCTTTTAAACATTCATATAAATTCATACCAAGACCCGCAAAAATATGAACAACTCCTACTGCCATCGAAAACACAAGCATTCTCATGGGGTCGTCAACAGGGACAAACCATATGGCAGGCACAACAGCCGTCTTTCCGAAAAATGTTTCGGAAATAACCTGAATTGCATCTCCAAAATAACTACCAAACATTACACCCCAAAAAGCCGTTGATATGCCACAATACATAAACATTGTAAGACTTTTTTTCATTCCGCTATCCATATTTTTAAATTTATTTATGGCAAATAAACAGCCTAAAAACATCAACAACCCATATGCAGCATCCGAAAGCATTAATCCAAATAAAACATAATAGAAAATTGACATAACCGTTGTTGGATCTACTTCTCCTTTTGCCGGCAAACTATATGTTTCCAAAACAGTTTCTGTAGGCGCAGAAAAGTCGTTGTTTTTTAATAAAATAGGTGGAATATCCGTTTCATTTATTGTTTCCGTTTCTACATACGCAGAAGCGATATTTTCCACATTTTTTTTAAATTCCATAGATTTTTTTTCAGGTAAAAAACCACTTAAAACAAAAACATTTTTCCCTTGAGATATTTTTTCAAGAACTAAATATTTTTCTGTACGCATCAAATAGTAATCAAGCAAAAATTTCAATTTCTCACGAACTGAAGAGTATTTTTTTATCTCATCTTCTATTTCTAAAATCCTTTTTTGTGCTAAATTAATTTTATTCTTATTTCTATCTATCCTTTCTTTCGGAACCATAGATGTTATAAATGGAGGCTGAGAAAGTCCGTACTCTCTAAGTTTGTTCTCAATCTTTCCTCTTTGCTCTTTTAACACCGTAACAAAAACACATATTTGCTCTTTAGATTTGCTTACGATTTTTATATCAAATTCCGTTATTCCATCTTCAAAAAGTAATAAGGAAACTTTTTCTAAATCAGTTTCTCCTCCAAACACACCTGCAAAACTACAGGTTTTCTTTGTATCAGCAGAAAGCATAGGAACATCTAACTTCTCCCACGGCTTATAAGAAACAATTTGATTATTTCTACGCTGTATTTCAGCCATCAAATCATTTTTTTCTTTTTCTAATCTAAGTATATTTTTTACATATTCAAACGATTTTTCAGTAACAGCAATTCCGTTGTTATAAACTTCATCTGTTATAACTTTTTTGCCCTCAAGCCCAGAAAATAAGCCCTCTTTCTCAGGAACATAGCTGTTTAAAACACTAATACCTTCTTGAATGTCTGCAATATTCTTTTCAAACACACTTCTGGATTTCGATGTATCAATCTTTAAAAAATCATTAATGTCCCCATTTTCTGAAACATCCAATATCCCACATTTTTGGATAGTTTCCAATATTTTCTTTCTATCTCTTGTAGCTCCATATATCGTAACCTTACTCATAGGTACAACTGCCATGCTACCACCTCATTTTATTTCATCTTTGAATAATCTCTTTTACAATTTTTGTTGCTACTTCTTCCATCGAATCTGTCGCAAATTTCTCAGTTTCTTTATACTTAATACTAAATTTTTCTTCTTCACCTTTTCTATATTGCTCTATCTTTTCATTAATCTTTTCTTTGTTCTCTTTATAATATCTATTTATTTCTAAACTCAATTTATTATTTAATTCAGAAATCTTTTCATTAGCTTCTATTAATAACGACTCTGCTTTAATTTTTGCATCTTCTTCCATTTTTTCAGCACTTTTTTCTGCTTCTCGTATTTTATCAATTGTTTCTTTAATCATAAAAGCCTCCCTTCTGCCAATATATATTGACACAAATAATTTTAAACCTCTCTAATTCCATTACAAAAAAATGTATTTATTGGTTTATCTGCCCTTCTAAAATATGCATTTAAAAAATATATTT
>JAZNCG010000215.1:0-2892 GCA_045587405.1 Ructibacterium sp.
AACAGGTTCCATATACGGGACCCGTTTTTGGTAATCAGGCTGACTCACCATATCCGAAACTTCCTTTATATACTTATCCATAACATAAGAAAAATCTATAGTATTTATATTTACATTAACCTTAACGCAAGAACCATCTATCTTTTCTGCCGACTCAATCTCATAGGTCATATCCTTCATGGTTGATATGATGGTTTCCTGTAAAGTATTTCCTGCATCTTCGTCTATAAACTTGCTGATTTCCTCAAAATCATAGTATTCAGAAACAGCATCTGTTGTGCCCTCCTGAAATTTGCTGAGCATATTCTCAACCTCTTTTTTTGCATCATTATTCGCTCCGCATCCTACAAGGCAAAAAACCGATATAATCAAAATTAACCACAAATTTCGCTTCACCACTCACCCCGCCTTTCCTTCTAATCCTATGGTATCATATGATTTTATCCTTGTCAAATAAAAATTTCATCTTGCCAAGATTTTTTATTGTTCATTTTACTCTAAAACTTAAATAAAATTTTGGAGAATATTTTGGAAAAATGTTATTTTAAATCGTTGCATAAATTTGGATGATATGTTAAAATATAAAAGGTATTTTGTATATTTATATAATAAATATACAATAAAAAATTTTTCCGAGAGGAGAGAAAAAAATGGAAAAACTTGAAAAGCTTTTCAAAATCAAAGAGAGAGGTTCGAGCGTTCGGACCGAAGTTATCGCAGGTATTACAACATTCCTGGCAATGGCGTATATTCTTGCAGTAAATCCTAACTACTTGTCAGCTGCAGGTATCCCTGTTGCCGCTGCATTCTCGGCAACTGCAATTTCTGCTGCTATCGCAACACTTTGTATGGCGTTCTTTGCCAACTACCCTATTGCTTTGGCATCAGGTATGGGTCTTAATGCATTCTTCGCATTCAGCGTATGCGGAGCTATGGGTTATAGCTACCAGGTTGCTTTGACCGCTGTATTCATCGAAGGTATCATATTTATGATTCTTTCAGTGTTTAAGTTCCGTGAAGCATTGGTAAACAAAATTCCAAGTAACCTTAAGTTTGGTATTACAGCAGGTATTGGTTTATTTATAACAATTATTGCTTTGCTTAACGCTAAGGTTGTTGTTCCAAACGAATCTACAACTGTTGCTCTTGGTGATTTATCATCAGCTCCTGTTGTTCTTTCATTGGTTGGTCTTTTGTTAATCGGCGTGTTCCAGCACTTTAAGATTGCGGGTGGCATCCTCTTAGGTATCATTGTTACATGGATTTTAGGTATCGTTGCCGAGCTTGCAGGCTGGTATGTTGTGAATCCCGAAGCAGGAGTTTTCTCGGTTATTCCTAACTTCTCTTCAAATTCCTTTGCAGCTCCTCTTTTCTGCGACTTTGACTTTAAGTTTATTGTTGATGATTTTGCTGCATTTGCTGTTGTAACATTTACATTCTTGTACACAGATATATTCGATACAGTTGGTACATTAATCGGTGTTGCTGCTAAAGGCAATCTCCTTGACGAAAAAGGTGAACTTCCTAAAGCAGGCGGCGCTTTGATGGCAGATGCTGTTGGTACAGTATTTGGTGCTATGCTTGGTACTTCAACCGTTACAAGCTTTGTTGAATCAAGTGCAGGTGTTGCAGCAGGTGGTAGAACAGGTTTAGCTTCTGTTGTTACAGCAATCTTGTTCTTGCTCTCATTGGTTCTTGCGCCTTTATTTACAGCTATCCCAGGTTTTGCTACAACTCCTGCTATGCTCTATGTTGGTCTGTTGATGCTCTCAGCAGTTAAGAATGTAGACTTTGAAGGTGATGCTGCAGATACAATCGGTGCATTTATGGCTATCATTATGATGCCTTTAACATACTCAATTGCAAATGGTATTATGTTTGGTATGCTTTCATGGGTTATCTTGAAGCTCGTTACAGGCAAAGCAAAAGATATCAGCTCAATTATGTGGATTTCAGTTGCTTTATTCGCAGTTTATATTGCATTTAAGATTATTGGTTTAGCTTAGTATTTTATTTTCAAAAAGGAGTTGCATATATATGCAGAAAGCATATTCAATTGAGATTGCAGGCGTAAAGCGAGAGCTTCCTCTCTGCCCTGTTACAGACGATTTATATATCGGCGCATTCGTAATGTTTGGCGATGTTGAAATAACTGTTGCCGCCGCAAGAGAGCTTTTAGCTAAAGCTCCTGAGCACGATATTATGATAACGGCTGAAAGTAAGGGTATTCCCCTTTTACACGAGATGGCAAGGCAATCGGGCGTGAACGATTATATTGTAGCCCGTAAAGGACCCAAGCTCTATATGCAAGATATACACACAACCTATGTTAACTCCATCACCACCGAGGCAAGACAAATGCTTTGCATCAGCGGCGATGACAGCAAAAAAATGAAAGGCAAACGAGTTTTAATCGTTGACGATGTTATAAGCACCGGAGAATCTCTTAAGGCTCTTGAAAAGTTGATTAACGAGGTTGGTGGACAAATTGTCGGAAAGATGTCAGTACTTGCAGAAGGCGATGCGATAAACCGCGATGATGTTATTTATCTCGCTCCTCTGCCTCTTTTCGACAAAGAAGGTAATATACTTTAAATAAAAACAATGATAAAAATTTATAAGCTGTTTGAAAACGAAAGTTTTTTTACAGCTTATTTTTATGTTTAAATATGGTATATTAAAAATAATTTGGGACAATATAAAAGTGAAATTACAATGAATGGAGATTATTTATATGAAAAAAATATTATCACTTTTATTGGCAGTAACTTGTTCCTTTATTCTTGTCGCTTGCGGTTCCAACGGAGAAACTACAATGGACAACGGTCACGACACCAATGGTATGCAAGGCGAGCCCATTAACAACAACACAACCAATAATAAAAACGATAA
>JAZNCG010000216.1:0-2281 GCA_045587405.1 Ructibacterium sp.
GGATTAGTTCCTGCGAGCTTTTTTGTTTTGTTTTAATTCACACAACTAAAACACTTACAGGTTTATCCTATAAGTGTTTTGGTATTTATCGTGATAAGATTACGCTCCTGCTTGCAGAACTTCCTCATCCACAATCATATACTTTTTAAGTAGTTCTTCTTTTGATTTACTGATGAACGGGGATTTTAATCTCAGATCAAGATTTAGTCCTTCTTCAGTTTCCTCGATGACGATTTTCTCAAACATCAGGTGAAGGTTTGCATTACTGATGTTATTCTCTGCTATTATGTCATCAAGAAGTTCTATGGAATGTTTAAGAGTAGCTTTTCGTTCCTTAATTGTTTTATCAATGTTTTCTATCTCATAAACTTCCTTTTTGAATTTCTCAATGTCATTTCGCCTTGCCTCAATCATCTTGTCGTACATATCAGCATTTTGTTTATCCTCAATCCTCTCCATAAGGATTTTCTGGATTTCAAGCTCTGTATCCGAAATGCTTTGCTTAAGATTTTCGAGCCTTTTCTCTGTTGTAGATTTTCCTGTGCCCATTTCTTGACATCAGCCTCTACATTCTCCCATAGGTCATCGAATACTAATCGTATTCCTTCAAGCTCGGCTTGTACTATCTTGTCAAGCATTTCCTCTCGAATTCTATGAGATGTGCAGTTAACCTCGCTGTACCGATGGTAACCGTTGCACACATATTCAACTCTGTCGGGATTGCCTTTTGTTTTCCTGACCTTTGCTACGAATGAGCATCCGCAGTCATAGCATTGTAGCAACCCTGAATACTTATGGCAAGGTTTGTTCTCGCTCGCACGAACGTTTTTCTTTACCTTGGCATTTAAGAATTCCTGAACCCGTTCCCACATTTCACGGGGAATAATAGCCGGAACCATATCCTCATGCCTGAACTGTTCTTCTATAGGAACCGCAACCTGTCGCTTTGTAATTCTGCTACGCTCATTTTGATGATTTACGACAGTTCCACAGTAGAATTCATTCTTTAAAGTCCGTTTAACCGATGAATAATCCCATAAGAACCTGCTTGTAATTTTAGGTTTGTTATGTCCTTGCTTTTTGCCTATCAGCTTTAACTGATAGTATGCAGGGGATTTCATACCTTTCTCATTAAGTATTCTTGCTATTGCCTTTAAGCCGTAGCCCTCAAGATAAAGTTTGAATATCGTCCGAACGATTTCGGCAGGCTCTTCGATAATTACAACCTCGTTGGTGTTCTTGTCTTTGAAATATCCCATTGGCGGAATCATTACAAGACCTTTTTGTTGTTTTTGTCTGAATCCGTATATAACCTTTCTCTGTATATCCTTGGAATAGCTATCATTGATAAGTCCTTTGAATCCTATGATTAAATCATCTGCTTCGTTGAAGCTATCAATATTTTCTGTTATAGATATAACCCTGACTCCAAGGAGCCTGAGCTTATCGATACATTCCAAAGTCAAAGTTCGGTGTCTGCCGAGTCGAGATAAGTCTTTTACGAATACTGCATCAATCTCGCCGTTTCTTGCCAGTTCAAACATTCGCTTAATTCCCGGTCTGTCAAAATCCATTCCTGTATAGTTATCATCCATTCCTATTTCGATAACTATATGGTTCCCTTTCTTCATAAATCCAACGACCAAATCTTCCTGATTTTTCAGGGATTCCTGTTCGCTGTCTTCGTCTCTTGATAGACGACCATATGCAAATCCTCTCACTTAATATCACCTCCAGATTTTTTCTGAAGACAACATTACCACAAACATTTTGATATATCCAGCCGCAATACCTAACCAAAGTTATGCACTTACTTTGTGCATTTCATCCTCTGTGTCAGGATAATTTGCTGTTAAATACTCAAAGGTAATTGCCTTCAAAAATTTAATCAAATCTTCTTCAGTTCCCACAAATTGATAAGATATATTGTTTATGGGCAACTCCCTTTCTGTTCTTGCCATTCTGCTGCTCCTTTCTTATAGATTTGGCTTTTGATATATCAATTCTGTAAATACTCCTACTGATGATTTCTATATGATGGTTCGAAAGTTAACTATTTAAATTTAAGATAATAAGTAAATGCAAAATTGAATACTGTTTATTTTTGATTCCACATTTTTACCTCTCCTTCCAAAAGAAATACACAAAACTCTTGACGAATAATCCTTTTGTGTGCTATACTAATTACAGGATTATATATTTATCAATTATCTTGTAAAGACATTCTAACACATCCAAAATGTTTTGTCAAGTATTTTTGTTCTTGTAACTATATTGTAAT
>JAZNCG010000217.1:0-17118 GCA_045587405.1 Ructibacterium sp.
GGTCCTTACAAGGGTGGTTTGCGTTTCCATCCGTCAGTATACCCGGGAATTATTAAGTTCTTAGGCTTTGAACAGACATTCAAAAACAGTCTTACAGGTTTGCCGATTGGCGGTGGTAAAGGTGGTTCTGATTTCGACCCAAGAGGTAAGAGTGATGCAGAAATTATGAGATTTTGTCAGGCGTTTATGACAGAACTTTACAGACATATAGGTCCTGATGTGGATGTTCCTGCAGGTGATATTGGTGTTGGCGGAAGAGAAATCGGATACCTTTACGGACAGTATAAGAGAATTAAAGGTTGTTGGGAAAATGGTGTTCTTACAGGAAAAGGTATAGAGTATGGAGGATCTTTAATTAGACCCGAAGCAACAGGCTTTGGCGCTACATATTATGCAAATGAGGTTTTGAAGCACCTAGGAGATAAAATTGAAGGCAAGACAGTTGCAGTTTCAGGTTTCGGTAATGTTGCTTGGGGTGTATGCCAGAAGGTGGCAGAACTTGGCGGAAAGGTTGTTACAATTTCAGGTCCTGATGGCTATGTTTATGACTCTGAGGGTATTGTTACAAAGGAAAAGTTTGATTATTTATTAGAGATGAGATCATCAGGCCGTGACCGTGCACAGGATTATGCCGATAAATTTGGTTGCGAATTCCATGCAGGTGAAAAGCCATGGGGAGTTAAGGTTGACATTTGTATGCCTTGTGCAACACAGAACGAAATCGGTATGAAGGAGGCAGAGCAGATTGTTGCAAATGGTGTTAAGTATTATATCGAGGTTGCTAATATGCCAACAACAAACGAAGCTATGGCATATCTCAGAGGTAAGGGCTTAATAGTAGGCCCTTCAAAGGCGGTTAATGCAGGTGGTGTTGCTGTTTCTGCTCTGGAAATGGCGCAGAATTCAATGAGATACAGCTGGTCTGAAGCAGAGGTTGATGAAAAACTTAAGGGAATTATGGTTAATATTCATAAGGTTTCTATGGAAGCTGCTGAAGAATGTGGCTTGGGATATGACCTTGTTGCAGGTGCTAATATTGCAGGTTTCTTGAAAGTTGCAACGGCTATGATGGCACAGGGTATTGTTTAATTTATATTAGACGGATAAACGATGAATCAAATTTGCTTGGAGGGGGCGTAATGCTCCCTCCCGGTACGGACGTCCGGTGAATGGCTCCTTGGGGAATTTTAGGGAGGTATTCAATGGCCGTCTGTCTGTGTTTTTGGAACTATTTAAAAAATGTGTAAAATTCGGCTGAATTTGTTTAAAAAGGAGTCGAGATTAATGATTTATGAAGAGAAAACATCTTCAACTGAGAGGGTATATGAAGGAAAGGTAATTAAATTAAGGGTGGACAAGGTTCAAATGCCTGATAAGACGGTGGCAACCCGTGAAATAGTCGAGCACCCGGGCGGTGTCGGGGTTGTTGCAGTTGATGAAAATATGGACACATACCTTGTTTGCCAGTTCCGGAAACCTCTTGAAAAGGCTATATACGAAATCCCTGCGGGGAAATTGAATTACGGTGAAGACCATAGAGAATGCGGAATTCGTGAATTGGAAGAAGAAACAGGACTTAAGGCAAACAAATTTGAGTATTTGGGAAATGTATATCCATCCCCGGGATTTTTAAATGAAATTGTTCATATATATCTGGCGCAGGATTTGTATATGGGAAAAGTTAATCTTGACCCCGATGAATATTTAGATGTTGTAAAAATGCCACTTGAAAAAGCCATAGAGATGGTTATGAATAACGAAATTAATGATGCGAAATCTGTTGCCGGACTTTTAAAGGCGGCTATAAGATTTCAAGAAAAATAAATATGGTAAAAAGAGATTTTTTTCTCGGAAAAGGAGAAAGCCATGAATACTAAGCGTGTTGAAGTTAAAATTAACAATGTAGAGTATATGTTGGTAACTAACGAGCCTGAGGAGTATGTTCAAAGGGTTGCACTGTTGGTTAATAAGCGTATGCAACAGCTTATGGAGGGAAACAAGCAATTGAGTACTGCTATGACGGCGGTATTAGCATCAATTAATATTGCAGACGATTTATTGAAAAGTGAAGAAAATCTTGAGAATATAAGACGAGAAATGACGAAGTATATGGAAGAGTCTGCTAAAAACGGCGAGGAGCTTGAGGCAAAGAAGTTAGAAGTTGAAAAGCTGAAAGAGGATATACATAAACTACAAATAGAGCTTGCTAAAAAGGAAACGGAGCTATCGGCTGCCAGACACAGAGGTATATAAATTTTGGTGAGAAACGGAGTGATTGTTGTGGAACTTTTAGCACCGGCCGGGAATATGGAATGTTTAAAAGCTGCAGTTAACTGTGGGGCAGATGCAGTTTATTTTGCCGGTAAAAGTTTTGGAGCAAGAAGCTTTGCGGATAATTTTTCTCATGAAGAGCTTTGTGAGGCCATAGCCTACTGTCATTTGCGAGGGGTTAAGTGTTATATAACAGTTAATACAATGACCCTTGACAGAGAGATAAATGAACTGGTAGACTTTATTACAGTTTTGGCAAATAGCGGTGCAGACGGAGTTATTGTTCAGGATTTGGGTGTTGCAGAGGTTGTGAAAAAAGTTTGTCCAGACATGGAAATTCATGGGAGTACCCAAATGACAATTCATAACTTAGATGGTGTTTTGGCTGCCAAAAATTCAGGTATGAGTCGTGTTGTGCTGTCAAGAGAATTGTCTAAGGAAAATATTAAATATATAACGGAAAACTGTGGAATAGAAATTGAGGTTTTTGTCCATGGGGCGATGTGTATGAGCTATTCAGGACAATGTTTGATGAGTAGCGTTTTAGGCGGCAGAAGCGGAAACAGAGGCAAGTGTGCCCAGCCCTGTCGTTTGAAATATCATAAAGATGGTGGCAGAGATGCTTTTTATTTAAGTCTTAAGGATATGTCTTTGATAAATCATATTAAAGAATTGAGAGATATGAAGATTGCGTCCTTAAAGATTGAAGGTAGAATGAAGGGCCCTGAATATGTTTCTGCAGTTGTTAGCACATATCGGCGTTGTATCGACAGCATGGAAAAACCCACGCAAATAGAAATAGAAAAAATGAATAGAATTTTTTACCGAGGTGGATTGACAGACGGATATTTTATAAATAAAAAAGGTAAAGAAATGTTTGCCTTTGATAAGCCGGACAACCCTTATGCAAAAAATGGTGGGATTGATAAAATTGATGTTTTAGAAAAGAAAAACAAAATAAAAGCAACAGTTCTTCTTAAAGAAGACGAGCCATCTGCTTTGACGATAGAATATGGAGATATAGTTGTTAAGGTTTTAGGTGAGCATAGCCTTGAAAGAGCATTAAGGAGCAGAATAAGCGAAGAAGATGTTGTAAACAGAATTTCAAAAACAGGGGGGACTGTTTTTGAAATGGAAAGTGTTTTGGTTGATATTTCGGGAAACCCCTTTGTTTCGGTGGGGGAGTTAAACGGATTAAGGCGAAAGGCATTGAATTTGTTGGAAAAAGAAATACTGGCAAAGTATGTTAAATCTGTTACTTCCAATAATAGTTTTTCCGATAAGGTCAAGAGAGTAGAAAATAAACTACAATATACTGCAACAGTCCGGACCTTGGAACAGTTTAAGGCAATAGCCGATGCTGATTTTAAGTGGATAGGCGTTCCTATTGATATTATATTGCAAAATCAGGATTACTTTGTAAAATATAACGACAAGGTGGTCGTTTGCCCCCCTGTAATTGTTCCTGATAATGAGAAGGATAAGCTTGAAAATAATCTGAAAAATCTTTTTAATTGTGGATTTAAGAAGTTGCTGGCGGAAAATATATGCTGGTTTGAAAATAAACAGTTTGAAATTTTGGGCGGGCATAGATTAAATGTTGCAAATAGTATTGCTGTAAATAAATATCATCAAATGGGCGTAAAATCTCTCTGCGTGTCCATTGAAATTAACAAGGCGCAAATAAGGGATTTGGATAAAACTGCTGATATTGAGATGATAATATATGGACATATACCATTAATGATAACGGAGAATTGTATTTTAAAGAATGTAAGAAGTTGTCCCTGTAATGGGGCAGGAGAAATTGTGGACAGAAAGGGAGAAAAATTCCCTGTAGTAAAAGATGGTGAAAGCTGTCGTTCTGTGGTTTTGAATACTGTGCCTATGTATTTAGGAGATAAGGCAGAGGAGATAGAAAAATATGGCGTTGCCTATGGAAGAGCGATGTTTACTATAGAAACGCCTGAAAGATGTGTTGAAATCTGCAAGAGGATTTTTTCTGAAAGAATTTTAACAGAGGATTTTACAAGATTGCACTTTAGCAAAGGTGTGGATTAGTATAAAAGAAAAGGGTGGTTAAATGAAGATACAGATTAAATACTTAAATAAAAATGTTCAAAAGCCTGAATATGCAACCGATGGAAGTGCGGGGATGGACCTTGCTGCATCTATAGACGCACCGGTGATTTTAAAGGTTGGAGGAAGAGCCATTGTGCCAACGGGGGTTGCTATGTCAATTCCGAAGGGATATGCAGGATTTGTTTTTCCGAGATCAGGACTTGCCTATAAGAAGGGTATTTCTATGTGCAATTGTGTAGGAGTTATTGACAGCGATTATACAGGTGAAATAAAGGTGGCACTTCATAATATATCGGGTCATGAATATGCTGTAAATCCAGGTGATAGAGTGGCACAGATTGTATTTATGCCGATTGAGATTGGCGAGTTTGAAGAAGTTGAGGAACTTAATGAAACTCAGCGTGGGACAGGCGGATTTGGTTCTACGGGAAAATAGGAGCGAACAATGGAGAATAGAAAAATAGTTTTAGCCTCTGCTTCCCCAAGACGGAAAGAGCTTTTACAGAGATTTTTTGATGATTTTGAAATAATAACAGATAGTTCTGAAGAAATCGTTATTGCAGAGGAACTTCCATGGGAAACGGTTCAAAGGCTGGCGAAGCAAAAAGCTAAAAATATAGCAGATGGTCTTAAAGAAGATGCTGTTGTGATTGGAGCAGATACCATGGTGGCTTTAGGCGATGTGGCTTTGGGAAAGCCCGATGATGAAGAAGATGCTTACAAAATGTTGAAAAGTCTTTCGGGCAAAAGCCATACAGTTTATACAGCTGTAGCTGTTATAGATACTAAATCGGGTAAAGATGTTGTTGAATATGTAGCTACAGAGGTTAAGTTTAAAGAGTTGACAGATAAAGAGATTTATAGTTATATAGAGTCAAAAGAGCCTATGGATAAAGCGGGAGCTTATGGTATTCAAGAGCTTGGTGCCCTTTTGGTAGAGGGGATAAATGGAGATTATTTCAATGTAGTGGGGCTGCCTCTTTGCAGGTTAGGAAAAATATTTAAGGAGTTTGGAATTAATTTGCTTGGATAAAATAATAAAGAGATAGGAGATGTTGAATATGGCAGTAGATTTGGGAATTGATTTAGGTACAGCTAATACCCTGATTTGTGACAAAAAGGATGGGATTATTTTAAACGAACCATCAATGGTTGTTAAGAGTAAAAAGAATGACCAGGTTTTGGCAATCGGTATAGAGGCAAGTGATATGATTGGCAGAACTCCCGATGGAGTTCAGGCTTTAAGACCTATAAGAAATGGTGTTATAACCAGTTTTCAAGGAACTGTGGAACTGCTTAAGCATCTTATAAAAAAGACAGCTAAAAATACTCTTTTTAGAGTGCGTGTTATTATATGTGTTCCCTGTAAAATAACCGAGGTGGAACGCAGAGCTATGATGGAGGCGGCTCGTGTTGCGGGGGCAAAGGAGGCATATCTTCTGGAGCAACCTCTCGCGGCGGCAATTGGTTGCGGAGTTGACATAACCGAACCTCATGGAAATATGGTCGTAAATGTCGGAGCGGGAATAACCGAAGTGGCGGTGATATCTCTTGGAGGAATAGTGGAATCCCACGCTGTTCGTGTTGCGGGAGAAACCTTTGATAATGACATAGTTCAGTATGTTAAAAGAAAATATAGTATATCAATAGGAGATTCTACAGCGGAGCAAATTAAGTGTAAAATAGGTTCTGTTTATTATCATAAAGATAACGAAAAGATGGAAATGTTGGGCAGAGATATGGTTTCGGGTCTCCCAAAAACAGGGACTATCAGTACAGAAGAGGTACGAGAGGCTCTTCGCGAGAGCGCGGAAACAATTGTTGATGCCGTTAAGCTGACTCTTGAAAAAACACCTCCCGAGC
This sequence comes from Ructibacterium sp., assembly GCA_045587405.1. Taxonomy (GTDB): domain Bacteria; phylum Bacillota; class Clostridia; order Monoglobales; family Monoglobaceae; genus Ructibacterium. The sequence goes on from JAZNCG010000217.1 coordinate 6,217, forward strand.
TTGCATCTGATATAATGGAAAGCGGAATTGTTTTGTCAGGTGGAGGGGCTATGCTTAAAGGCTTGGGAAGGTTGATTAATGTCAGTACGGAAATACCCGTTTATATCGCGGAAAATCCGTTGGAGTGTGCGGCGGTTGGTGCAGGTAAATCTTTGGCATTTATATCTGATATGGCAAGACGACAAAATCGTTTGTTATAGTATTGTGAGGAGTTTGTTTTGAGAAATTTATTTGAACATAAAATAGCAGTATTTGTAATTGGAATAACAATTGCTGTTGCAATTATTATTGGAATATTTGGAGCTTTGTCTACAGGAGATAAGGCAAGTGTCAGCGAAAATGTTGTAGAGAGTGGGGCAAAGGCAGGGCAATCTGCGGCATCGGGCATTGGCGGTTGGTTTTCAAACCTTTTTGGGGGCTTTGGCGATGTTAAGGCTTTGAAAGAGGAAAATGAAAAGATTAAGTTTGAAAAAGCGGAACTGGATAAGAAACTGCGGGATGCCGAGGGGTTAGAGGAAGAAAATGCAGAACTTAGACAAATGCTTGATTTAATGAAGAAAGAACCAAAATTGGATTTAGAAGCAGCAACAGTTATTGCTAAAGACCCATCAAATTGGTATAGCACATTTACAATCAATAAAGGCTCCAATTCAGGAATAGAGAAAAATCAGCCTGTTATAACTGCGAAAGAGGAGCTTATAGGCCAGGTTTACAAAGTTGGTTCCGATTGGGCAGAAGTAATCACTATTTTTGACCCTGATTGTGGAGTAGGAAGTCTTGTTGAAAGAACAGGAGATATAGGTGTTTTAGAGGGGGATGCTTCTTTAAGATTAAAGGGACAATGTCATTTAGGATATCTCTCCAGAGATTCGTCTGTAGAACCTAAAGATTATCTTGAAACCTCGGGTATGGGAGGAGTTTACCCTAAAGGCTTGTTGATAGGCAGAATTGTCGAGGTAAAAGAAGATGTAACAAATATGTCTAAATTTGCAATTGTAGAGCCTTTAGCTGACATAGAGAAGGTAAAACAGGTTTTTGTTATAAAGAATTATGTAGAAGAAGTTGTCAGAATAGAGAAAAAAGATAAAGACGACGAAGACCAAGATGAAGATGGAGAAACCGAGTCGAAATCAAATGAGGAAGACTCATCTGAATATTATGTAGAGAAGAAAGAGGCTGAAGAAGAAAACGAAGTTAGCTCATCTTCCGATGGATCGGAGATGGTTGAATGAAGATTTTAAAGTTTGTATTTTATATAGTCTGGATATTGATTTTAGCTGTACTTCAACCAACATTAGGGCGAGGAATAGAGATTTTCTCTATTGCCCCCAATATGTTTTTATGTTTTATTATTATTTCTGCGTTGTTTCGTGGTAAGTTTGAGGGCGGAATATGCGGAGCTGTATTCGGACTTGTGTATGATATGCTCATAGGAAAGTTAATAGGCGTAAATTGTTTGATATATTTTTATTTAGGCTTTGGGGCGGGACTTTTGGGTGAGCATTTCTTTAGCGGAACAAAGCGTTTGTCAGGAATGGGAACAATTTTTATAGGCACATTGGTTGCAGGAGTATTATATTATATTGCAAATCTGATGGTGGGTATGGAAATTGGCTTTTTAACAGCTGTTTTTAGAATTACTTTGGTTGAGGCTGTTTATAATACGATTTTTGGACTTATTTTATATTTCCCAATTATGGGGACTATGAAGCTTATGAGGATTAATAAGATTTTTTAACGGATTTTCAGGAAGGGAGGAATGACCTATGGATAGCAACAGATTTACACAAAGATATCTGGTGCTCTTTGGAATAATTGGGATATTGGTGCTTGCGTGCGTTGTTCGTTTATTTGATTTGCAGGTTGTTAAAGGCGAGATGTATAGAATGCAGGCAGAACAAAGGCTTATAAGAGCGTATCCTGTTAAGGCTCCACGAGGAGAAATTGTTGACAGATATGGAAATGCTTTTATAGAAAATAAGATGGGTTATTCTGTTCAGTTCCAGAAAATTGATTTGGATAATGACACTTTAAATGATAAAATTGCTCTTGCGGCAGATATTGTTGTCGAGGCGGGAAATGAGCTTGCATCTGAGTTCCCTGTTTTCTATAATGAAAGGAAAAAAGAACTTAGCTTTACCTACACAGATGATGAATACTTAAAGTTTATGACCAAGGAAAAAGATGAAGCTGTTGAGGTAGACAAAGAGGCAGAGAAAAAGCTTAAAGAAGAACAACAAGAAAAGCTTGATGAATGGAAAAACAATAACAATATGTCAGGCGTAGATGACCCTAAAAAAATTGTTGAATACTACAGCAATAAATATGGGGTTTCGGGGAAATACACAGTGCAACAAACTCTAAATGTTGTAGCTGTCAGATATGATATGGAAAAAAGCGGCTTTAGTGATAATAATCCATATACCATGGCAAAAGATGTTGACACATCTGTAGTGCAACAGTTAAAGGAGCGTTCTTTTGAGTTTCCCGGTGTTGAAATAGAGATGGAGCCGATAAGGGTTTTCACAAATGGCAAGGCTGCCGCTCATATATTAGGACGCACGGGTAAAATATATGCCGAGGAATATCAGGAACTTAGAAAAAAGGGTTATGGTATGAGTGACCTTATTGGTAAGGACGGGTTGGAAAAATATCTTGAATCATATTTAAAGGGCACAGACGGATATAAGAGCGTTTCTATGTCAAGAAATGGCGGGGTTACCGAGATATTGCAAAGTCAGGCCGTAAAACCCGGGAATATGGCAAAACTTACATTGGACTTGGATTTACAGTTGGCGATGGAAAAGGCTTTGGAAAAAAATATAACCTCTGCGGTTGACAGAAACGGGGCAGGGGGAGCTATTGCAATCATTCCAAGTACAGGTGAGGTTTTAGCTCTTGCATCATATCCATCATACTCTCCTGAAAACTTTGACAAGGAATATGATAAACTTGCAAAGGCAAAGTCTAAACCTTTATTTAACAGAGTTCTTAACGGAATCTATTCCCCGGGCTCAACATTTAAACCTTTGACTTCTATTGCAGGCTTGGAAGAGGGAGTAATCAAACCTGATACTTATATTCAAGATAAAGGTAAATACACTTACTTTCCATCTTATCAGCCTACTTGTCTGGTGTATTCCTCTAAAGGCGTAACCCATGGGACAATAGAGGTATCCGAAGCATTGGGCGTTTCTTGTAACTACTTTTTCTTTGAGGTGGGAAGATTAGTAGGAATAGATGCTTTGAATAAGTATGCAGAGCAGTTTGGATTAGGACAGAAAACAGGCATCGAGCTTGGCGAGAGCGTAGGACAGATGGCAAGCCCTGAGGTGAGGAAGAAAGCTGGTGGGGAATGGTACCCGGGCGATGTAATTCAAACAGCAATAGGACAGTCGGATAGTTTATTCACACCTGCACAGCTTGCTAATTATGTTGCAACAATTTTAAATAAAGGAAGGCGTTATGAACTTCATACTGTTAATGAGATTATAGATTACGAAACAAAGGAGGTTGTTTATAGAGAAAATCCGGAATTATTGGCAGAAAACAAAATAAAAGACAGTACATTTGAAAAAGTTACACAGGGTATGCGAAAGGTTGTAACTGAGGGTACTGCAAAATCTGCTTTTGATGACGCAGAGTATAAAGCTGCAGGCAAAACAGGCACAGCGGAGGTGCCCGACGGAGCCGACAATGTTTTGTTTGTTGGTTTTGCTCCTTATGAAGCCCCTGAAATTGTTGTAGCTGTCGTAATAGAACACGGCGCTAACAGTCACTGGGCGGCGAAAATAGCAAGAGATATTATGGATGCATATATGGAGCTTAAAGAAATACGCTCAAATCCTGAATTAGCTGAAAAGAAAGAAAAAGAGCGTAAGGAAGAAAGAGAAAAGGCAAAAGAAGAGGAAGAAAAGGAAAAAGAAAAAGCCTCAGCAAAACCGACGGAAAAGAAGGAAAAAATTACACCAAAGGCAACAAATACAATTCAAAAGGGAAAAGCCCCGACAGAAACTATTGAATCTGACGCCCCAGAGAATACATCTCAAGGGTCTATGGAGTTGGTTGAATAAAAAATCAGGGAGTTACAGCAAAAGCGCTGCAACTCCCTGATTGCATTATTCCTTATAATTCATATTAAAGATTGCAAAGGCTTCTGCAAGTTGATTATCTGTCATTTCCTCAGTCATTGATAAAGTATTAATGAGCTGAATTTGTGTAGTTACATCCAAAACTCCATAGGGGAAAAGGTTTGTTCTTGTCTGGAATGCGTGAACTGCGTAAAATAAGTCCTCGTCGTAGACATCGTTTATTTCTCCTTTGAATATTTCAAGGAAGTTTAAGATTTCCTTTGCAGTTTTAATCTCGGGTCCGGTATCTCCCTGGGAATAAACTTTGGCATAAGCAAATGAACCAAATTTATTACTGTCGATTTTAGTATATTTGTTATTTACAAAATATTCAGGATTAAGACCTATCCCATTAATGTTATTTCCAAGAGGGGTAAGATAATATCCGAAGGTATACTTGAGTAATCCGCCATTTACCAAAGAAGTTAATGTTTGAATTGTTCCTTTCCCATAAGATGTTTCGCCCATTAATGTTGCAACATCATTTTCGTAAAGTGCGGCAGAAAAAACTTCGGAGGCGCTTGCAGAATATTTGTTTATAAGAATGATTATTTCGCCATTGAATTTTCCAATGTTTGAGGATTTATAAACTTTGTTAAGTCCTTGAATTTTGTGATCCTCGGTTGTTATTATTTTCCCTGCAGGAATTATATAATCTGCCATTTGAATTGCTTGATCCAAAAGTCCACCGCCGTTATTTCTAAGGTCAATAATTAAGTTTCTGATATTTTGGGATTTGGCTTCGTCAAGGGCTTTTTTAAAACTTTCTGCTGTATTGGATACAAAACTATGAATTTTTATATACATAAGTTTCTCATTATCTTCCTGAAAAGCCTGATGCTCAACGGAAATGCCAACAATCTTTTCGCGTGTCATGTCAAAGCTTAAAGTGGTACCATTTCGGTCTACCTTAATATTGACCGTGCTGTCGGGAACACCACGGATAAGGTTGAGAGTAAGCTCAGATTTCATACCGATTACATCAATTCCATCAACAGCTGTTATAATATCCCCTGCTTTTATTCCCGCTTTTTCTGCGGGAGCTTCGGGAATTACAGAGAGAACCAAAGGTTTGTTGGGATTGGTAAAATCAAGTGTAACACCTATGCCTATAATTTCTCCTGTTGTATCTTGTATAACAGTAATTGATTCTTCGGGGGTGTAATACTCAGAATGCTCATCTAAAGAACGCAACATTCCCTTCAAGGCGGTTTCATATAATTGGGGATTTTCCATTATAATTTGTTTCAGTGCCGCTTTATAAAGCTCGGCAGTAGTTTTATCATATCTGCCATACATTATTAAATGAGAGCATATTGCATCTATCAATCCCATCGCATAGTCGCCCGTCATAGCACTTTCTGTTGTTGTATTGGTGTTTTCGTCTGCAACAACAACTATCGATGAAAACAAAAGTATAAAAGATAAAAATATTGCTAAACAATTTTTGATTTTTTTCATTTAAAGTATATCCTTTCTATTATTAAAGAAAACGAAGTCCAAGAGCTCGCAAGCCTTCTGATTGACTGCGAATAATAATTACCCGAACCTGATTGTCGGCATATACATTGAAATATTCCTGCGGAACGATTTCTCCGCGTTTGAGCTGTCCATCTCCCGTAATACATATTTCGTTATATTCGGCATCTGATGCGGTTGCTAAGCTTTGGGGAGTAGCCGTTCCGACAGGTTTCACATTTTTTAAAACAATTTTCCCTCGTGCAGAGTCACAATAATAAAGATTAGCTTTATAAATATTTACCTCGGTTATCAGCTGTTCAGGCTCAATTGCATATACATTTCCTCCAAAAGTAAACAAAAAGGTTAATGCTAAAACAATAATTTTTTTCATACTGTCCTCCTTACATTTTTTCAGGAGCAGAAATTTTTAACATTGTCAAAACACTCTTTATTACAATTCTTGTACTGTCAACCAACTTCAATCGAGCAGACATAAGTTCTTTATCATCAACCTTAACCCTACACGCTGTATAGAAGGTGTGAAAGGTTGCGGCAAGCTCCATAACATATCTTGTAATTCTTGCAGGCTCCAAAGCTTTTGCGGCAGATTCTATTTCTACAGGTAAATCACTTAATTTTTTAAGAAGGTCTAATTCAGCGGGGTCTGTCAGGAGAGAAGGATTAATTTGGCTGTATGGCTTAACGCAAACACCATCATCTTCCAATAATCTAAGAATACTACATATTCTTGCGTGTGCGTATTGCACATAAAATACAGGGTTTTCATTACTTTGCTCTGCAGCAAGAGTAAGGTCGAAATCCAGATGACTGCCTGCACTTCTCATATTAAAGAAAAATCTGGCAACATCAACGCTTATTTCCTCTAAAAGGTCTGATAAGGTTATAGCCTTTCCTGTACGCTTAGACATTCTTACAACCTCACCATCACGAGTCAGTCTTACTAATTGCATTAAAACAACATCAAGACGATTTCCGTCTAACCCAACAGCGTTCAAAGCGTTTTTCATACGGGCAACATGACCATGGTGGTCTGCCCCCCAGATATTAATTGCCCAATCGTACTCACGGGTTTTAAGTTTATTCATATGGTAAGCTATATCTGCGGCAAAATATGTAGGTATACCATTGTTTCTCACTAATACCTCGTTCTTTTCAAGCCCCATCTTCTCGCAGTTAAGCCAAAGAGCACCATCTTCTTCGTAGGTATATCCGTTTTTGTCTAAAAGGTCAATGGCATCCTGAACAGCTCCTGATTTATGAAGCTGACTTTCCCTGAACCATACATCATAGAAAATTCTGTAACGCTCTAAGTCCTCGCGAAGAGCGGTAATATTTTTTTCCAATGCGTATTCAACCAAAGCAGATTTGCGTTCTGCCTCGTCCATATTAAGGTACTTGTCGCCATTGATTTCGATAAAAGCTTTAGCGTGTTCTTTTATATCATCGCCGTGATATCCGTCTTCGGGAAATTCAATTGCGTCTTCGCCTTTTAGCTGTTGAATATATCTTGCGTTCAAAGAGTTACCAAACTTTTCAATCTGATTTCCGGCATCGTTAATATAAAATTCTCGTGTTACTTCATAGCCTGCATATTCTAAAACGGAGGCAAGGCAATCTCCCAAAGCACCACCACGGGCGTTTCCCATATGCATAGGGCCTGTCGGGTTTGCGGATACAAATTCAACCATAACCTTTTTGCCTTTACCATAATCAATTTTACCATAGTTTTCACCTTGAATTTCTACAGCTTCCATTGTTTCATAGAGCCAGTTAGAAGTAAGGTAAAAGTTAATAAAACCTGCCCCTGCAACCTCGGTTTTAGCAATATCGGGATTTGTGCCTATTTTACTTACGATAGCATCGGCAATCTGTCTTGGAGCCATACGCAGTTCTTTTGCCAGAACCATAGCTATATTGCAGGCGAAATCTCCGTGTTGCTTATCTTTTGGCGTTTCCAAGCGAATAAGACTCTCAATGTTCGGCTTTTCGCCCTGAGGTTTTAAATCTCCGCTTGATATAGCTTCATCAAAGGCATAGATGATTGCCTTGATAATTTTATCTTTCATTTTTTCTTGTATATTCATTTTTTTATCCTTTCTGATTGTCTATATTTTTTATACTTACATTCAAAGAATTTTTTATTACTGTTTCATTGTCGGGGTCAATTAAATAATCTACTTTTAATGCCCCGCAATTGTCTGAAAAATTATATTCAATAGCCTGAGTCTTAATAAGAACTGCTAATTCTCCATATGGCGTAGGATACATACACAATTTTTGCTGTCCCACTTCATAATGAAGCTCCATATTGAATCTACCTTTCCGACTGACAAGAACATTGTTGTCCCATACCTTTATAGTAGTTGTTGTATCGGGAAAGCCTGTCATCTGGCTTTCTTCGTATTTTATATAATGTTTTTTGTTCAGAATTCCGTATTTACCGGTTGTTTGAAGCTCAACAGCATCAAGCTTTTCCCCGTCTGTTTCTTGGTCGGTTCGTATATTAATCAATATATTATCGTTCATAATATCTCTCCAATCTCAGTACCGCTCAATATCAATTTTTTGCACAGAACCATCAATTTCTTTTTCTAAGAACATGCTTGCTAAATCGGCGAAATTTTCTTGAGAATCGCTTACATAGTATTTTGTAGAGCCATGAGTTCTCTGACAAAGAGCATTCTTTTCCTCGAGGCGTTTTTTAGCAAAAATAGCAGTTTCTGCTCCTGCATCTATAAGATTTACATTGTCGCCCATTATTTCCCGAATAACTTTTTTCAAAAGAGGGTAGTGGGTACAGCCCATTATTAGTGTATCAACTCCTGTTTCTTTAAGAGGGACAAGGTATTCTCTTGCAATTATCCGTGTTGCCTCGCTGTCTAAATAGCCGTTTTCTACAAAGGGAACAAACATAGGACATGCTTTGCTGTAAACCTCAAAGGTGGAATTAATGCTTTTCAGAGTTTCTAAATATCTGCCACTTCGAATTGTACCATAAGTGCCTAAAACCGCAATTTTACCATTTTGTGTAAGCTCAGAGGCTCGGCGACAAGTGGGTTCAATAACCCCTGCAATTTCAGTTTTAAATTCGCCTTGAATATGTGGTAGTGATGCGCTACTGGCTGTACCGCAAGCGATGATGATGAATTTTATATCAAAGGTTTTTAAAAAGCGTACATCTTGCTGGGTATATTTTAGAATGGTTTCAGAGCTTCGGCTTCCATAGGGAACTCGCCCTGTATCACCAAAGTAAATTATATCCTCTCCGGGCATAATTTCCATAACCTTTTTAACACAGGTTAAACCGCCCAGACCTGAATCAAATATTCCAATCGGCCTGTTATCCATAAAGTTTCATCCCTTTTCTTTTAAAATTAGAAAAACTATTTTCCTGATTTGGCAAGAGCAATTAGTCTGTCAACCAATTCGCTGTAGCTTACCCCACTTGCTTGCCATAATTTTGCATACATACTAATAGATGTAAAACCGGGGAGGGTGTTAATTTCGTTAAGATATATTTCGCCGCTTTCTTTATTTACAAAGAAATCAACTCGGGATAGGCCACGACATTCGCAAGCTTTATAAGCTTTAATTGCATAATCACGAACTTTATTTACTGTTTCTGCATCTAATTTCGCAGGGATTGTTAAAATAGAGTTTGAGTTATTATATTTTGCATCAAAATCATAAAATTCTGCAGCGGGAGCAATTTCTCCTACAACAGGAGCACATTCAGGGTCTAAATCGCCTATGACGCTACTTTCAACCTCTGTGCCTGTCATCATTTCTTCAACCAAAAGTTTATAGTCGTGTTTAAAAGCTAATTCGATACCTTCTTTAAGCTCTTGACGATTATGTGCTTTGGTAATACCAACAGATGAACCTGCGTTTGCAGGTTTAACAAAACAAGGATAGCCTAATCTTGTTTCAATTTCCTCTGTCTTATCCTCACCTATTTTAATTTCTACCCAATCTGCCTGAGGGATGCCTGCCCTTTTAAACATAGCCTTTGCCATACATTTATCCATACAAACAGCACTGCCTATAACGCCTGTGCCGACATATGGTATAGCGGCAAGTTCGAATAATCCCTGAATAGTTCCGTCCTCACCATTTTTTCCATGTAGAACAGGAAAAACAACATCTATATCGTAGTGTTCAATTCCGTTATCTGTAAAACGGATAATCTCTTTCTTACTTCTGTCAGGCAAAATAGCGGCTCTGTCAAAATTCCAGTTATCAGGATTGTTCAAGAGAGCTAATCCGTCAGCATCTCCGTCGTAGTAATACCAACCGCCATCTTTTGAAATACCGATGGTATGTATATTATATTTTTCGGCATCAATGTTTTTGAGAACTGATGCGGCTGAAAGAAGAGATACATCATGCTCGCTTGATGCACCACCAAAGATAACACATAAATTAATTTTATTCATAAAATTCCACAGCCTTTCTGCCTATATTTTTAAGTCTTAGCCAAAGCTAAAACAATCTATACTGATACAAATATATATTGTACCTCAAAAAACAAAAAAAATCAAGATGTATAAAGTATAAAATTATGGAAAGAATGTCTTTGTAATTGTTTGTTTTTAAGGAAGGATATGATTTTTTAAAATGAGGTACATAGATAGAAAAGTTTTATTGGTATTTTTGGTATTAATCTTTGTATTTACATTAATTTTTTTTCGCATAATGGGTATGAGTGATAATATTGCAAATAATGTTTTAAGGCTCCATATAGTAGCAAACAGTAATTGCCCTACAGAGCAAAGAATTAAGCTGAAAATAAGGGATAGTATAATTGAAGATTATGGATATTTGTTTAGTAAAGCAGAGGGGATTGAAAAATCTGTATTTCTTGCAGAGCGGTACAAAAAACAGATTGAAAAAAGCGCTAACGGACAATTGCTTAAAGAGGGGTGTTTATTAAAGGCTAAGGTAAATGTAGGCGATAGAATGTTTCCAACAAAGGATTACAAAAAAATAAAGCTGCCACAAGGAATTTACAGAGCTATAGCTGTTGATATAGGTTCGGCAAGGGGAGAAAATTGGTGGTGTGTTATGTACCCGCCCTTGTGCTTATCAGAGGGAAGCATAAGGGCGGATGAGGAAACTGCAAGAAAACTCAGAGAAGAACTGACATATGAGGAGTATGAATTAATAACAAAAAGTGAAGAAATAAATGTAAAAGTAAAATTCAAATTGGCAGAAGTTATAGGAAAACTTTTACGCCGAAGATAAAAAAATCTTTGCATTGGGCAAAACCTGATGCAAAGATTTTTTATAT
>JAZNCG010000218.1:0-6989 GCA_045587405.1 Ructibacterium sp.
CAGGGAATTATCCGGGGGGCAACAACAAAGGGTTTTGTTAGCAAGAGCGTTATGTTCTTTGGGAAAATTAATTGTTTTGGATGAACCCACAACAGGATTAGATCCAAAAACCACAACAGAGTTATTCTCTTTTGTAAAGAAAATAAATGAGGAGCAAGGCGTTGCAGTAATAATGGTTACTCATGATACTCATTGTGCTGTAAAATATTCAAAACATATTCTTCATCTACAAAATAATGCCTATTTTTATGGAACAACAGAGGAATATCTTAATAGCGAAATAGGTAAAAAATACATAGGAGGGCATCGACATGATTAATATAATAAGTCAAATGATGTCTTATACATTCATTTTTCGCGCTTTGCTGGTAGGAAGCCTAGTTGCGTTATGTGCCTCTCTTTTAGGTGTAAGCCTTGTTTTAAAAAGGTATGCAATGATAGGCGACGGGCTTTCGCATGTTGGCTTCGGAACATTAGCGATAGCTACAGCGTTTAACTTAGCTCCGTTAGAGGTTACAATTCCAGTAGTTATTTTGGCGGCTTTCTTATTGCTGAGGTTAAGCGAAAGCAGTAAAATTAAAGGCGATTCGGCAATTGCGATGATATCAACAGGTGCTTTGGCGATGGGAATATTAGTTGCGTCTAAATCTACGGGTATGAATACAGATATATATAATTATCTTTTCGGCAGTATCTTAGCCATGAGTCAAAATGATGTATATTTAAGTTTGATTTTATCAACAGTTGTCCTATTGCTGTTTTTAGTATTTTATAATAAAATATTTTCTGTTACATTTGATGAAAAATTTGCTAAAGCTACAGGTGTTAATGCGGGAATTTATAATATGATATTAGCGTTTTTAACAGCGGTTACAATCGTGTTGGGCATGAGAATGATGGGAGCGTTATTGATTTCAGGTTTAATAATTTTTCCGGCTTTGACAGCGATGAGATTGTGTAAAAGTTTTAAAAGTGTTATAATTTGTTCTGCAGTAGTTTCAGTAACCTGTGTTTTTTGCGGAATATATGCATCTTTTGTATATTCGACACCAACGGGGGCAAGTATTGTTGTTATAAATATTATTCTTTTTATATTATTTGCTATTATCGGTTTAATACCTAAATTTAAGAAATGCAAATAAATTATGACATTTTTGTAAAAGATTAAAAAAACTATTGCAAAATTATTAATATGTGGATATAATTAAATATATAAAATAAATTAGGAGGTATATTATGGGACAGCCAGCAGAAGGAGCAGGAATGCTCGTTTCTTTACTACCAATGATATTAATGATTCTTGTATTTTGGTTTATCTTAATTCGTCCGCAGCGTAAAAAGGAGAAGGCTTTGCGCGAGATGATTTCATCCCTTAAGGTTGGAGATGAGGTTGCATCAATCGGAGGAATTCATGGTAAAATTACAAGAATTAAAGATGATATCTTTGTGTTAGAAACAGGAATTGGAACTACAAAATCTTTTATTTCTATTGAGCGTAATGCTATTAATCGTCGTATTAAAGAAGCTACTAAAGAGATGGAAGTAGAGCCTTTGCCGGATGAAGAATAATTGTTCATAGTTTGTCATAACGGCGTTGTGATTTCCATATAAATAATTATATGGAGGTGCTGATTATGGCAAAAGAACTTACAGGTGACAATAAATTATTTAATTTTATGTACCTGTTTAAAAACTTATTGATATCATATGGTTTTGCGATGGTATTGCTGTTTATTGCAACAATTGTTGTTACCCAGTTAATGGTATCAGAAGAAATGATAGCGGTTATAGTAAAAGCTATTACCTTTGTGAGTATTATTTATGGTGGATTTATGGCAGCTAAAAATAATGGTTGTCGTGGCTTGTTAAGTGGAGCTATATCAGGATTAATATATTTCGTAGTTTTGTGTTGCCTTGGTATGCTTGTGCTTGGCAAATCTGTGTTTTCCATATCAATAATTCTTTCATTGTTATTTTCGATTTTATTTGGAGCAGTTGGCGGAATTATTGGGGTTAATATGAAGCATAAAAGAAAAAGATAAAAATATTAAGGAGAGTTTGTCATGAAAAGAATTAAAACATTAAATGAAGCTACATTGAAAAAAAGCGCTGCAAAAGGTGGTTGTGGAGAGTGTCAAACATCTTGTCAATCTGCTTGTAAAACATCTTGTACAGTTGCAAATCAAAAATGTGAAAGACAATAAGTTCTATAAGATGATGTTAAAAAGTTGGGCGTCATTGAGGCGTCCGCTTTTTATGTTTGGTTGAACTTAAATTAATATATGACATAAGAAAGAGGTTTTTAAATGGTTCACGCATTTAAAATGAAAAATAAATTTATTGCCCTTGATGTAAATAGTGGGTGTGTTCATATTTTGGACGAGCTATGCTATGAATTGATTGAGTATTTTATTGGCAATAATTTGTTGCCAGATAAAAGCGGATGCGAAAAGGCATTTGATGCTTTTGTGGACAAATACCCAAGTGAGGATTTAAAAGATGGATTATCAGACATCAAAGAATTATATGAAAACGAAGTATTGTTTTCCGAGGATGAGTATGCAAATATTGCAGTCAATATGAAGAAAAAATCGCCTGTAAAGGCTATGTGCTTGCATGTTGCTCATGATTGTAATTTAAGATGTAAATATTGTTTTGCAGACGAAGGCGCATATCATAATCGTCGCGAGTTGATGAGTGCTGAAACCGGTAAAAAAGCGATGGATTTTCTGATTAAAAATTCGGGTAAAAGAAGAAATCTTGAGGTTGATTTCTTTGGCGGAGAGCCTTTGATGAATTTTGATGTAGTCAAGGAAGTCGTGGAATATGCAAGAGAACAAGAAAAAATTTATGATAAAAATTTCAGATTTACCATTACTACCAATGGTGTTCTTTTAAATGATGATAATATTGATTACATAAATAAAAATATGTCAAATGTTGTATTAAGTCTTGATGGAAGAAAAGAAGTAAACGATAATGTTCGTTGCAAAGTTGATGGTAGTGGCTCCTATGATAGTATTGTTTCAAAACTGATTCGTGTCGCTGAGAGCAGAAACCAGGATAATTACTATGTAAGGGGCACATTTACAAGATATAATCTTGATTTTTCTAAAGATGTTCTTCATCTTGCGGATTTAGGATTTAAGCAAACATCCGTTGAACCTGTTGTTAGCGAACCAGATGTTCCATATTCTTTACGAGAAGAGGATTTACAACAATTATATGATGAGTATGAAAATCTTGTCGAAGAGTATTTAGAGAGGAAGAGGCAGGGAAAAGGATTTAATTTCTTCCACTTTATGATTGACTTAGAGCAAGGACCTTGTGTTATTAAGCGCTTGTCCGGTTGCGGAGCAGGATGCGAATATCTTGCTGTTGCACCAAACGGAGATATATATCCATGTCATCAATTTGTAGGAACGGAAGAATATAAAATGGGAAATATTGATTCAGAGAGTTTGAATTTAGACATCAGGAATAAGTTTGAATCATGTAATGTGTATACAAAAAATAAATGCAGGGAATGTTTCGCAAAATTTTATTGTAGTGGCGGATGTATGGCAAATGCTTGTTTACTAAACGGCGATATAAATGAACCACATGAAATAAGTTGTAAGCTACAACGCAAAAGGGTTGAATGCAGTTTGTATGCAAAAGTAATTGAAGAAGAGAAAAATCTCTAAATTTTAGGAGGTGCTGAGTATGTCAGAAAGCAAAAATGTTTTAGAAGAGAATAACAAAAATATTGTCACTTTTTATAATATTATAAAAAATGAAGAAATTAAAACATATCTTGAAAAAGGGGACAAGTATATTGGCACTATGGGGTATACGGATCATTCCTTATTGCATGCTCAGAGAGCAGCAAAGGTTGCACATGGTATTTTGTTGGCATTAAATTATGATAAAAGAACTGCCGAACTGGCAAGGATAGCGGGATATATGCATGATATAGGTAATGTAGTTAATAGAATCGACCATGCCCAAAGCAGTGCTGTTATTGCATTTAATATATTAACGCGCCTTGGAATGGAACCACGGGAAATTGCTAAAATAATTTCTGCGATAGGTAATCATGATGAAGGAACGGGAAATCCTATTAATCAAATATCTGCTGCTTTAATTTTGGCAGATAAAACCGATGTAAGGCGTAGCAGGGTTCGTCATAAGAACGCAACAACATTTGATATCCATGACCGAGTAAACTATGCAGCAACTAAGGCTGATGTGTCGGTTTTAGAAGATAAAACGATTAAATTGGAGTTAGAGATAGATACAGAAATTTGCTCTATGCTTGATTACTTTGAAATTTTTCTGTCACGCATGCTTATGTGCAAACGCGCTGCTGATTTTTTGGGAACAACATTTGAATTGTATATTAACAATACAAAAATCGGATAAAGTTAAAAAATAATAACAAAATTGATGAAATACTTGACTTAATGTTGCATTAAGGTTATAATCAATAAGTTATTGTTATTCAATATACTTATATTGAATTAAAGTTGTAAATTTATTAGCCTGAAACACTTCAGGAGTTTTATTTAAATTAACAAAAGTAAGCTTAGCTTACACAAAGGAGGAAGAAAAAGTGTCCAGAAGTTTAGTTAAATTTGTAGCTATTATATTAGTTATTGCTGCACTTTTTTATGTTGGTCTCTATGGACTCGACATTTCGGACAGCGTTAGATTCCCAGGTATTCTTGATGAAGATGGAATTACTCAGGGGCTTGATTTAAAGGGTGGAACGGTTATTGTTTATAAGGCTCAGACTGATAACCCTTCGGATGATGATATGAACACAGTTGTTTCAATGCTTCGTACAAGATTGGATGGTCAAGGATACACCGAAGCCGTTCTTACAAGACAGGGAACTGACAAGGTTCGTGTAGAATTACCTGATGTTCAGGATGCACAAAAAGCAGTAGAAACATTAGGTGCAACTGCTCAGCTTAGCTTTAAAGACCCAAGTGGTGCAGAGGTTATGAGTGGTAAAGAAGTAAAGAATGCGACTGCAGAATATGGTCAGACACAGCAAGGCATGGCTTCGAGTTCGTATTACATCAGTCTTGAACTTACTGAAGAGGGTAGACAAAAGTTCTCTGTTGCAACTGGTGAGTTAGCAGGTAAGCCTGAGGGTCAGAACTTTATTGCAATAACAATGGATGAAAATATATTGTCTATGCCAAGAGTACAACAGAAGATTGATAGTGAAAGCTGTGTTATTACTGGTGAATTTACACCGGAAGAAGCAAAAGCTTTGGCTGCTAATATCAAATCCGGTCAATTGCCATTCTCATTGGAACAAGTTGAGGTTAGAACAGTTAGTGCAACTCTCGGCGATGAAGCTTTAATAAATGCAGTTAAAGCCGGAATAATCGGTTTGATACTTGTTTTAGTATTTATGTTACTTATATATAGATTGCAAGGTCTTATGGCTAACTTCGCTTTGATTGGATATATTGCAATTGTATTTATTATTTTAGCAAACCTCCACATTAACTTAACTTTACCTGGTATTGCAGGTATTATTCTTTCAATAGGTATGGCGGTTGACGCTAATGTTGTTATATTTGAGCGTATTAAAGAGGAACTTCGTTTGGGTAAAACAGTAAGAAGTTCTGTAGATGCCGGATTTAATCGTGCTTTATCAGCAGTTATTGACTCTAACATTACAACTATAATTTCAGCTGTAATCTTGTATTTCTTAGGAACCGGTACTATTAAAGGTTTTGGTATAACTTTGTTTATTGGTATAATCCTTTCTATGCTTTCTGCAATTTTTATCACCAAATTCTTGATTAAACAGATAATTGGTATGAATGTTAAAAATCCTTGGTTCTATGGTGTTAAAAAGAACGAGGAGATTGGAACCGCGAAAGGGGGTAAAGCATAATGTTTAATATCGTTAATAAAAAAGGAATATTTTTAAGCATTGCTGCTTTATTGATTGTTGTTTCAATTGTTTCTTTAGTTTTCCAGGGATTTAATTTGGATACAGATTTTGCAGGCGGCTTGGCTTTGACTTATCAGATTGATAAAGAATTTACTGTTTCTGATGTTCAAAGTATTGTTGATAATGCTTTAGGAAACGACCAAAGTCCTTCTTCAATTCAACAATCCGGAAATGAAGTAATTATTAAATTTGGATTTGATAACAAGTTGGAAACAGATGAAGCTCGTTCAGATTTTGCTATGGCCAAAGTTGCTGCCATTACTTCAGCTTTGGAAGAGATGTATGGGGAAAAAACAGAAGCTACTGCAGAAGAAAATCCAGCTGAAGGAGAAACTACGGATGAAACTACAGAAGAGAAACCTGAAGTCACTGTTAAAGGTGTTGTATTAAAGAATCAGGATATTGTTTCTCCATCGACAGGTAGAGAATTAGCTAAATCTGCTGTTATGATGTCAATTCTTGCATGTATTGCTATATTGCTTTATGTAACATTCCGTTTTGAGTTTACTTCAGGCGTTGTTGCTATTTTAGCATTAGTACACGATGTTGTTATTTTGTTAGGTGTTTATTCAATACTTCAGTGGAGTGTTGACACAAACTTTATAGCGGCTATTTTAACGGTTCTTGGTTATTCTATTAACAATACAATCGTAATTATGGATAGAATTCGTGAAAATACTCGTCATGCAAGAAAAGAAACATACGGAGAAATTGCAAACAAGAGTATATGGCAAACACTTAACAGATCAATCAATACAACAATTACTACATTATTGACAATTGGTATGGTTTATATTTTAGGTGTTCCATCTATTAAGGCATTCTCTTTACCGATTATAATTGGTATTTGTGTTGGTTTCTATTCATCAGTATTTGTTGCAGGTACTTTGTGGGCATTTTGGAAAGATTCTGCTGTAAAAAGCAAAAAAGCTTAAGGTATATATTTGATTTTAAAAAGAGTTGTTACTTTATGTAGCAACTCTTTTTATCGATTTTTTTACTATATGATTTGATTGACAAATTATATATG
>JAZNCG010000219.1:0-11135 GCA_045587405.1 Ructibacterium sp.
CATTTTTGACAAAACCACATAATTGGGGATTACTTTCCTGTTTTTTTATTTATAATTCTATCTTTGATATAATCATATCTGCAAGTTCATTTGACCTATCAAGCAATCCATGAGGATGATGTCCCTGACAAAGTCTTGGAATAACTGTAAGTAAATCCTTATTATCAGAATATGCTTCTTCAAGCAATTTTCCGTTCATATCATAGTAAACAGTTCTATCCTCTGTTCCATAAGTCATAATAATCGGCAATCTTTCCTCTATAAGCTTAGGTACACGATTTATTGGGTTTTCCTCCATCATAAATATATCCGATCTCTTAACATTTGGATATGCAGGCACAAACTCTTTTTCCCAAACCCCTTCATATTCACCATATCTTCCAGGAAAATCTAAAAAGTTAAGAACAGGGGCATCAATCATTAAGCAAGACACATATTCAGGATAATAACTTGCAAAATTGACAGCTTGCGCTCCACCACAGCTCATACCTACCAAAATACACTTAGGATCTAATTTCCACTCCTCAGAAATAAATTTAACAAATCTTGCCTTAGTCGCACAATCCGACTTATTTGCAAGTCTTGTTTTATTTTTTACAAAAATAAGGTGAAATCCTCGTTTTAACATCTCAATTTCAAGCTCAGGAAAAGCGTCCCAATATTCTGTTTTAAAAACTATTTTCCCATTAGAATTACCATTAGGCTCGACAACAATTCCTTTTGTGTCCTCAAAATCAAATTCGTTCATTTTAAACCCATAAAACAACATATCTTCACATACTCTCTTTCTCTTTTATTTTTATCTAAAATCAATTTAATTATATATTACTCATATTTTATAGTCAATACAAATAATCCCTTTTAATCTTTTAGAAAAAAGTATGTAATATTTTTGTAAAAAAAGAATATAGAATTTTTCAAAGGGAAATATATAATCATATATCTATAAGCGAGGTTTATTCAATGATAAAAATCGGCAATACAATTATTATATATAATGATAGCGATATTGATTTTATTCAAGAAAATTCGGCTGATTACTGCCTAATCACTTGCGGACTTTCCCATTGTTCAACCATAACAGCATCAAGCATAAACGATGACGGATTCACTTTATGCATCCAAAGATATATTTCTACAATAAATAATAATATAGTTTCCCCCCAGGAATTTAATATTCGCTGGCACAAAAAACCAAATGAAATTACTCCGTTTTTAGCCCTTGTTACTCTTCTTCTTATATGCGAAGTACCAAAGGAAACACTGAAAGAGTTAATGTTCTAACTTTCTTCTTTACGAATATATATTTAGAAGATGACTTTTTAAGGAGTGTGTATGGTGAAAAATACTTTTTTTGAAAATAACAAAGTGACATTAATCGGCGAGGTTTGCAACGAGCTTTCTTTTTCGCATATGGTCTACGGAGAAAATTTTTACTTATTTAAATTAAAAACACCGCGTCTCAGCGGAGCTTTTGACATTATAAACATAACAATTTCAGAGCGTTTTTTCCCTATTGTTAAACCCAGTATAGGAGATAAAATTAAAATTCAGGGGCAATTCCGCTCCTACAATAATTTTTCGGATGTGGGTAACAAATTAATTCTTACTGTATTTGCGCGAGAAATAGAAATAATTGAGGATATCAGCTCTTTTGAAAATCCAAATCAGATTTTTTTAAATGGGTATATCTGCAAAACTCCTATATATAGAACAACACCTTTCCAACGAGAAATTACAGATATTTTATTGGCTGTCAACCGAAGCTATAACAAATCCGACTATATTCCTTGTATTGCTTGGGGTAGAAATGCCAAATTTGTGGGGAACCTTGAAATTGGCGACAATCTTAATCTGTGGGGACGAATACAGAGCAGAGAATATCAAAAAAAATTAGATGATGGCAATGTTATAAACAAAACAGCCTTTGAGGTATCCATATCTAAAATGGAACTTCCGTGTGAAAAAGAATTTAGCTTTCTCCATATTGACGACGAATAATTTTTATTAAGTTCAAATTTATATCATTTATAAATTTCTTTTTTAACAAAAAACGATGAAAATGAAGTTTACTTCAAATTTTCATCGTTTTTTATTATTCACTTTTTCTAACCTAATTTAGCAATACTTTCAATAACAGTTCCCAGCATTAACCGATATTTCTCACCCTTTTGGCGTTCTTCTTCAACAACTGCCGCAGGCGCCTTATCTGTAAAACCTTTGTTGTTTAGCTTGCCTTCAACACGCTTTATCTCATCTTCAAGACGAGCTTTTTCCTTATTAAGACGAGCTAATTCTTTTTCTTTATCAACAATCTCGTCCATAGGCAATAACAATTCCGCTCCCGGAACCGCAACCGATACCGCATTTTCAGGTGTATCTTCCTTAGAAGCTGTTACAATGACCTCGCTTGCAGATGCCATTTTAAGGTAGAAGTTTGTGCCTGCACTGAACACATCAGCCTTATCTGTTACAATGTAAAGCTTGCATTTCTTTGAGGGAGGAACATTCATCTCATTTCTGATGTTTCTTATTCCTTTTATGGAGTCCATAATCATCTGCATCTCGGCTTGTGCAACATTATTTTTATAATCATCATTATAAATCGGAAAATCCGAAATCATTATACTTTCTCCATCATGTGGGAGAGCCTGCCAGATTTCCTCTGTTATAAATGGCATAAACGGATGCAAAAGCTTTAATGTATTAGAAAGAACATATGTTAAAACCTTTTGAGCAACTATATTGCTTTCTCCTTCTTCAAAGAAACGAGGTTTAACTAACTCAATATACCAATCACAGAAACTATCCCAAATAAAGTCGTAAAGCTTTGAAACTGCAACGCCGAGCTCATATTTATCAAGATTTTCTGTAACCTCTTTCACCAGCTCGTTGTATTCGTGAAGTATCCATTTGTCCTCTATCTCAAGGCTGTTAAGCTCAGGAAGTTCACACTCATCAATAGTAATATTCATAAGAACAAACCTTGATGCATTCCAAATCTTATTGGCAAAATTTCTGCTTGCTTCAACGCGTTCCATATAAAAACGCATATCATTTCCCGGAGAATTTCCTGTTGCCAATGTAAATCTTAATGCATCCGCACCATATTGCTCTATAACCTCAAGCGGGTCTATACCATTACCTAAAGATTTGCTCATTTTTCTTCCCTGAGAATCACGAACCAATCCATGCATATATACATCTTTAAACGGCACTTCTCCTGTATGCTCAATGCCTGAGAACATCATTCTTGCAACCCAGAAAAATATAATATCATAGGCTGTAACCAAAACTGAAGTTGGGTAAAAATGCTCTAGTTCCTCTGTTTTTTCAGGCCAGCCAAGAGTTGAAAAAGGCCAAAGAGCCGAGCTGAACCATGTATCCAAAACATCATCATCCTGCTTCATTTTTCCGCCACACTTAGGGCATACATCTACATCTGTCTTAGAAACAACAGTTTCTCCGCAATCGTTACAATAATAAGCCGGAATTCTGTGTCCCCACCAAAGCTGACGGGAAATACACCAATCATGAACATTTTCCATCCAGTGAATATATGTCTTTGAAAATCTCTCAGGAACAAATCTTGTTTCACCATCTACAACAGCCTTAACAGCAGGCTCTGCCAATGGCTCCATTTTTACAAACCACTGCTTCGAAGTTATAGGCTCAACAGTTGTTCCGCAACGATAACACTCCCCAACATTATGTGTATGAGGCTCAACCTTAACCAGCAATCCCTCTGCTTCCAAATCTGCGACAACAGCCTTTCTTGCATCATAACGGTCCATACCTTCGTATTTTCCACCCAACTTATTAATTGTCGCATCATCATTCATCACCTTGATTTGCTCTAAATTATGGCGCTGACCAACTTCAAAGTCGTTAGGATCGTGAGCAGGAGTAATCTTAACACAGCCTGTACCAAATTCTTTATCAACATAATCATCTGCAATAACAGGAATCTCACGCCCTACAAGAGGCAATATAAGCATCTTGCCAACTAAATCCTTATATCTTTCATCCTCAGGATTTACAGCTACAGCTGTATCACCCAAAAGGGTTTCAGGTCTTGTTGTTGCTATTTCAACAAAACCATCGCTGTCTTTAATAGGATATTTTATGTGCCAGAAAAATCCGTCTTGTTCTGCATACTCAACCTCAGCATCAGACAAAGCGGTTGCACAGCTCGGACACCAGTTGATAATTCTGTTGCCTTGGTATATTAAACCCTTTTCATAAAGGTTTACAAAGACCTCTTTGACAGCATTACTGCATCCTTCATCCATTGTAAAACGCTCGCGATCCCAATCGCAGGAGCATCCTAATTTCTTTAACTGGCTGATAATTCTGTCCCCGAATTTTTCCTTCCACGCCCACACACGCTTTAAGAATTCATCTCTGCCCAAATCATATCTAGTCAATCCCTCGTTTACACGAAGTTCCTCTTCAACCTTAATCTGAGTCGCAATACCTGCATGGTCCGTTCCCGGAATCCAAAGGGCATTATAGCCTTGCATCCGTTTTGTTCTGATGAGAATATCCTGAAAAGTCTCATCAAGAGCATGGCCCATATGCAACTGACCTGTAACATTTGGAGGCGGAATAACAATAGTAAATGGTTTTTTAGATTTATCTACCTCTGCATGGAAGAAACCTTTATCCAACCAATTCTGATAAATTCTTTCTTCAACCTGCTTGGGTTCATAAGTCTTTGGTAATTCTTTCGCCACAAAAATCGCTCCTCTCTATGTATAAGCAATAAATATCTTTAAATAAACACACTTCTACACATTATAACATTTAAAATCAATCTATGCAATAGATTTCATGAAAAAATATTTTATATTTCTATGAATATTAAAATAATGGTTACTCAATGAGCAACCATTATTATTCACTATTTTCCGAGATACGAAAAGTGCATATTATCCACTGTTCCGCTATCCCAAGCATTTCCGCCCCAAAGCCAACCATATTTCGCAAAGGTTTGAACAACTATTCCATCCGAAGGGAAGGAATAAATTGAGTTATCAGGGTCGTAAAATCCGCCAACAACCTGACCATTTGCATACTTGCATTGATTTTCAAAATAATTCAAATCAATAGCAGTTCCGTAGTTATGGTCGGAGTATGCACCATTTGACATAGCACTTCTCCAAGCATATGCACTGGCATCTTTTATAGGAGCTTTCTTTGGAGATTTGTAAATCTCCTCAAATATTGCAAAAACATCATCCTTAAGGGCCGTATTTACTTTAAATGAAAGGGTACTTGAATACATTTTTCCCGCATCATCAACCTTCCATACATTAACTGTTATCTGCGACATATGAGCTGAGGCTTCCTCGGCAGTTGTATATTTTTTCCCATCAGGGAATATATGGGAAACCTTTCGTTGCGCCTCTCCGCTTTCTAATGTTTCCGAATACTTCTTCAGCTTATAATACCCATTTGCATCTGCTACCTGCAAAGGAACACCATTTGGCGAAAGCCCCTCTGTTTGCCCTGTTCCCATCTGGGGAGGATTTCCTGTCTGATTACCGTCAGTTCCATTACCAGGATTCTGTTCTGTAACATCAATATTATCAGCATTTGCAAGACTTACTGTTACACCATTAGGAAGAGTTATTGTCTTTACTAAAGTATAAATTTTATTGCCTTTTGCATTGGTTGTTGTTCGTAAATTTGTTTTGATTTCCCCAACAAAATTATGTCTGCCAAAGGCAACAAGGCAACGATATGCAATAACACCTGCCTCTTCACGGGTTACAGGATCGTTAGGTCTGAAGGCTCCTGTTTCGTAATCCCCTGCCATAAGGTTATAATCAATCATAAACGCAACATGATTTTTTGCCCAAGGAGCAATATCATCTGCATCGGAAATACTGCTGAAAACATCCTCTGTAGGAGTATATAAATCATTAAAAGCTCTTGCAACTGCAAGTAAGCTTGTTATAATCTTACACATTTCCTGACGGGTTAATGTTCCCTTAGGGAAGAAGTGTCCCTCTCCATCCCCACTGACAATCTGCAGATAAAACGCCATATTAGGAAATGGGTCGTTATTATCCGTAAAAGGTTGCGCAGGAGATGTAGAAACATTTTCCGCTGTTATTGTTGCATAAAGATTTACAGCTATGTTAATAAAATCGCCTCTTGAAATCGGAGACTGATAAGACTTGTTAGAATACTCCTCTGACAATATACTGAGTTTCATCGCTTTTTCTATGTTTGATTTTGCCCAATCACTGGGTTCATAAGCAAATCCCATTGTTGGAGCCAATATGCCCATAGCCAGAACTATCACGAGGCATAGGGATATAATTTTCTTCATTTGTCATCACCTCATAATCTGAATTTAAACTTCCCTTTAAGGTTATACATAATGAGTATAACACAAATTTCCTAAAATTTCAACCTATGAGATAAAATTTAACATATTGTTAACTTTATATGGGCAAATCGATGTAATCAGAAACAAGAACATACAAAAGCGCCAAAGCTAAAAGCTGATTTTCCGAGTCTTTGTTTTCCAACAAAATAAGTATAGCCGCTCCCAGCATAAGGTCCTCGGCCGTCATAAACCCAAAAACTTTCTGAGTGTTTGGGTTATATACCGAAGTGGGCAAAAAATTAAATATGAAATTTTTGTCATCAGCTTTTTTATATATTTTTTGGGAATGGTAATTATTCTTGCTTTCCGTCTGCTTATTTGTCTTTCTTTGAAAATCGGAATTATCCTGCACCTGAGAAAAATTTCCTCTTGATGGATAGCCTTTTAAAGGTACATTTTTTTGAAATCTGTTATGATTATTCATATTTCCGCTTTGACTTTTCTCAGGTTTATTAGTTTCAGAATTTAAATTTGGGGAATATCGCTGATACATATTCATTCCCCCTGTATATCCTGCATTACCTCAAAAGCCTTTTTCATCTGCAAAATTTTCATCGCATTATCTACCTTACTTTGCCTTGCTGGTTTAAGAAATGGCTTTAATGCCATAAGGAGGCGGGCTTGGGAATTATTTGTCCCCGTACTCATAGCTGACATAGCTTTTTGAATCTTCATAAACATTTCTATATTCTCAGGGTCTATTCCACCTGTTGCAACTCCCGGATTTTGGCTTAATTCAGGTGTCTCGCTTCCAAACATACTGATAATATTCTCAATCTGTTGCTGTCCCTCAGAATTTGATAACATATTTTTAAGCATATCCATGGCCCCCGACAAGTCCATTCCCTTGTTTTCCATTCCGCCACCTCCTTTAAATTACCTATTTAACTATTTATTATTAATAATTCGGTTCATCTTCTCCATAATTTCAGGATTATTTGCAATTTCTTTGGCAAGCGCGGGATTTCTGCCGATTTCTCTTTGCAAATCTGCAGAATTTATACTACTTAATTTTTGATTAAGCTGCTCCATATTTGTAGACTGTATGGCTTGCTTTACCTGTTGCATCTGTTGGGGCGTTAATATATTACTTAGTTTTTGCGCGGCATCGGATAAGGTTTTGGGATTCATATTCTTTAACATATCTTCTATATTCATATACACCCTCCATTTCTGTCTATCTGCAAAAATCTGCAATTTATGATAGACTAATAAATTGCATTACATATAATTTAAAAATGTCTGTTACTTATAATCTATGCTTATAAAATAAAAATCGTGACAAATATTTCTTTATATGTTATACTGAATTTATTTTAATGATTTCAATATTTTGGAGGAAATAAAATTATATGAAAATCTTGGTTTTTAGCGATTCCCATGGTTCATTTTCTTATATATACAAAAATGTAGAAAAGGAAAAAGATGTGGATATGATTATACATGCAGGAGATATTCAACGAGATGTTGATGATATACTAATGACCTGGCAAAACATTCCATGTGTCTATGTTCTCGGGAATAACGACTTCAATGTATTTAATACTCCCTATGATAGAGTTTTTGAGATTGCCCAAAAACGCATATTTTTAACCCATGGGCATAATTATGGGGTAAAAAGCTCACTTGCTCGCCTTGAGGCAACTGCAAAATCATCAGGTGCACAAATTTGTGTATTCGGTCATACTCATACTGCTCATTTAGAGCAGAAAGATGGGCTTTGGTTCCTAAATCCGGGCCCTGCTCACAGGAGCTACGGCGTAATAGAAATTGCAAACGGAAACATAGAAATTGAAATCAAAGAGGCTTAAGTGCCTCTATCATCAAAGGCAAAGTTCTTTCATAAATGTGCGGAAACATTTCCATATCAAGAGGATTTTTACCCTTGCCGATTTCTATGGTAAAGCCCGGGCGTTTAAATGTTTTTATAAACCAATCCTTGTATCCTCCGTGAGATGCTTCCGCAATTGGAGTTTCTACTCTGTAAGGACTTACCTTTTCAAAATTATAACTGTATAAATAGGATTTTTCGGGAATAAATCCGCAAAAATCCTGATATATAACCTCCCCTTGGCTGTGAAATGCCAAAACAATATCGAAATTATTTTGGCGCGTAAAGTTCGCCAAGCTGTGACTTTCAGGCTCGGATTCAGGAAAATTCCCCGAAAAGCGACTCTTACAAGGTCCTGATATGCCTAATTCTTTTTCAGATTGCTTAGACATATGCCACATAGCATCATAATTATGATTTAAATCAACTCCATTTGCGTTAGCTTGCCACTCTTTTCCCATTGATGCAATTTCAACACCATCAGGATTTATCATCGGGATTATATATAAAGTATAATCCTTTCCGGGCAATACTCTGTCAAAACAACCTTCTGTAAGCTCAAAAGCAAACTGTATAAGAAGTTTTGATGTAAGCCACTCCATGCCGTGGTGTGCTCCGTTGAATAAAATTTTATTACCATCACCTCTACCTATTCGTAAAGCATACAGCTTTCTGCCTTCAACGCTTTTCCCAATGGAAAAGATAGTCGCATTGGTAAACCGTGATTTATACTTTTCTAAATCTCGCTCTAATTTTGAATAAGTATAAGCATATTTCATCTATAATCCCTCCGTCTGATTTTATACAATAAGCAATACTATATAAAATATGCAAAAGTTTTAAATATATTCAAACTGATTTAAACTAATATACGAAAGGTAAAATTTATAAAAAACACGAATCTAACAAAAAAACCTTCGTTGCATTTAGTAATTCTTTCCTTATCAATTACTAAATGCCCTAAGGTTTACAACTTTATTAACATTAATTTATTTCTCGGATATAGTTCCACAATCATATAAAAACAACAAATTTTTTAAGTCCGCTATATCCTCCTTAAGTTTTTTCCCAACATCTGTATCCTTAACTAAAATTCTGTTCTTCGCCTTTTCAACAACATACTTCTGGTACATCATTTCAAAATCGTTCGCAACCATATAATCTAAATTTTCAAAAGGAGAATGAGCTGTAATTGCCAATCCATATGAATTAAATGTAAGAGTATATCCCGCAATCCCCGTCTGCTTGCGATATTCTTTAGACATTCCTCCGTCAATTACAATAAGCTTCCCCTCGGCTTTAATTGGGCTTTCCCCGTCTTTGAACTTAACAGGTATATGTCCGTTAATTATATGTCCATTTTCACAATCTAAATTAAACTCCTGCAAAATCATTTTACATATTTCCGGACTATCCTGTAACCTGAAATAGGCTTGATTTTTCTCTTGATGTGCCTTTTTATCATCAATAAACATACGCTCAAAGGTTGCCATTTTATCTTTTCCAAAAAGTGGAGAAGTTGACGAGCACCACATATACCAAAAAAAATCTATATTTTCTTTTTTGCGCCCCCTGTAACCCTCTCTTAGCTTTTTCTCACAAAAATCCATATATGCCTTGCCATATAAAACTCTTTTACCGCTTTCCACCATTAAGAAATCTCCATTTTCGTCAAGAGGAATACAACCATGGTATATTAAATTCCCGTTATAACAAAGATACATACTTCCTTTTGAAAACAAAAAGTTTAAATGCCTTTGCATTTTTTCGCTACAAAGAAAGCTTTTTTTCAAGCCCGTTATTACCGCTTTTTCTTCTTTTGTAAGCTTTGTTACATCATCTTTATCAATGGTTGGAAATTCATCAGTATTTAATTTATAGCCCATATATGTCATATCATTAAAATCTATTTTATCCAACCTGCTGTTTTGTGACATATTAAATTTATCATTACTAATCATAATTTTATCTTCAAGTTTGAATCGAATGACAGAAATCGCTTTATACATTTTTTCGGTACTGCTTCTTCCTGAATAGTTCTCGTTTGCAAAATGTTCCAACCGCCTTAAACTTATACCATAACCTTCCTCTAAAAACGAAGTATTGTCATATTTTAAACTGTTGGCAACAGCTACTGCGATACAAACTTCACTTCCAAGCATCGCACCCATCCACAAAACATCGTGGTTCCCCCACTGTATATCTATAGACCTATTTTCCATTAACACATCTAAAACAATGTCGGGTCTTGAACCTCTGTCAAATATATCACCATTTATATGAATATGATCTATTGCTAATTTTTTAATAACATTTGCAATTTCTATAATGAAATCTTCCGCACTGCCAATCGCTATTATACTTTCAATAATTTGCAAATAATAAGTTTCTTTATTTATATTTGTAGCATCGCAGTTAAGCAACTCATCTATAATGTATGCGTATTTATCAGGAAGAGCTTTTCTTACCCTTGAACGCGTATATTTACCACAAACAACCCTACAAATTTCAATTAACCTTAAAAGGGTTTCTTTAAACCACTCTTTATCCGTTTTTTGTATTTTTAATACTTTTTCCGGATAATAAATCAGATTTGCAAGCCTAATCTGTTGGTTTGTTGATAATTCATCTTTATACACATCATAAATTTTTGCGCGAATAACTCCTGAAGCTGTCCTCATAATATGAATAAAATGTTTATATTCCCCATGTATATCGCTTATAAAATGTTCCGTTCCCTTTGGCAAACTGAGTATTGCTTGTAAATTAATAATTTCCGATATAACATCTTTTTTTGTAGGCCACTTTTCTGATAAAATATTATAAAACTTCATTTCATTTAAAATATTCATTCTTCACCTCAAAATATATCCCCAAACCTGAAAACAGGCTTGGATTATCGAC
>JAZNCG010000220.1:0-4665 GCA_045587405.1 Ructibacterium sp.
GGCCTCCGACTTCAATAAAAACTGCTGACGAATATTTTTATGACATTAGAACCTTTTATAGATTTTTAAAAATTTATTTTAATAAAGTTGATGCTAATAAAATTGAATTTAATGAAATTGAAATTGATGATGTTGATATTGAAATGCTCCGTGAAGTAAATTTACAAGTACTATATGAGTATATGAACTATTTAAATCGCATTCGTGGTAATAGCGCTTCATCCAGAGCTCGTAAAGCTGCCTCATTAAAATCTTTTTTTAAATATTTACATTCTAAAGCCGGATTAATTAAAACAAATCCAACAGCTGAATTAGAGTCTGTTAAAATATCCAAAAGTCTACCAAAACATTTTACCCTTGATGATAGTTTGTTATTGTTGGATTCTGTCGAAGAGCGTAATTCTAAGAGAGATTATTGTATATTAACTTTATTTTTAAATTGTGGATTGCGTCTTGCTGAATTAATTCAAATTAACATTACAGATATTCATGGCGATTCGCTGGTAGTAATTGGAAAAGGTAACAAAGAAAGAACCATATATTTAAATGAAGCTTGTCTTGATTCAATTTCCCAATATATGGAAATTAGAAAAGAACAAGCTCCTCTATCCACTGATAGAAATGCGTTGTTTTTATCAGAAAGAAACCAACGCATCAGCCGAAGAACTGTCCAATATATAGTAGAAAAATATGTTAAAAAGATAGGTTTAGACCCCAGAAAATATACAACGCACAAACTTAGACATACAGCCGCAACATTGATGCATCAATCAGGTGTTGATATACGCGTTTTGCAAGAGATTTTAGGGCATAAGCAACTTTCTACAACAGAGATATACACTCATATTAATAATGACCAAATACGCGAAGCTGTCAAAAGCAATCCTCTATCCGATGTCAAACAGAAATAACTATATTGCGCAATATTTATTATTTATCACTAAAACTTTTATAGGCGATTTAGTAAGTATATTTTACTAAATCGCCTATTTTAAATCCATTATATTAGCACTTTATTAGCAATAATACTCATAAAAAGTTCCATCAATTTTCGCTATAAATTACAGTAAGGTCAGGATGTAACTGGAGAATTGATGCTGGAACATATGGAGTAATCGGTCCAAAAAACGCTTTATCCAATATATCTTTTTTGTTTGCTCCATTTGCAATTAAGAGTACTTTTTTAGCTTGCATAATTGCTTGCATACCCATTGTTATAGCTTCTTTTGGAACATCATCTTTTGATTTAAAAAAACGGGCATTAGCTTCTATTGTAGATTCATCAAGCATAACGCCGTGAGTTTCTGCAATAAAACAATTATCGGGTTCGTTAAAACCTATATGACCATCAAGTCCAATGCCAAGCAACTGTAAATCTATTCCACCTAAACTCTGAATTAATTCGTCATAACGAGCCCCTTCTTCCTTTGAGTTTTCTGCACAGCCATTGGGCACAAATGTTTTGTTTATATCTATATTAATATTTTTAAATAGATTTTCATTCATAAAATATCTGTAGCTTTGGTCATTTGTTCCGTCTAAACCAACATATTCATCCAAATTTACAGATGTAACATTGGAGAAATCTAAATCACCATTGTTGCAATATTCAGCAAGTTTTTTATAAGTGCCTATAGGCGAAGAGCCTGTTGCTAACCCTAATACACTCTTGGGGTTTGAAATAACTTGTGCGGCAATAATATTTGCAGCCTTTTTACTTAATTCATCATAGGATTTTACTTTAATAAAATTCATTTTACACACCTCAAATTATATTTATTTAATATTTACTAACTATTGTGTTCTTATCCTTAACAATACAGTTATCAGGTATGACACCTCGAACGGGCACTAAGGGATATATAGATGTATTTTTGCCCACTATCGTTCCGGGATTTAATACAACTCCGCAACCTATGTCAGCCTTATCAGCTAAAATTGCCCCCATTTTTCTCAATCCTGTTTCATAATCTATCTCTCCATGTACAACAACATTTTTGCCATCAGATTTTAGATTTGAACATATTGAGCCTGCACCCATATGTGCAAAATTTCCCAGGATAGAATCACCTACATAATTATAATGCGGAACTTGAACTTTGTCAAGCATTATGCAGTTTTTTAGCTCGGTTGAATTTCCTATAATACAATCTTTGCCTGTAATTATATTTCCTCTTAAAAAAGCGCCTGGCCTTATTTCGGTTCCATCACCAATTATAGCAGGCCCTTCAATTGTTGCGGTTGGATATATTTTAACATCTTTTCCAATAAAAACATTTTTGGATATCTCTTTAAATCCTTGCAATTCATTATCTATCAAATAAAGTATATAGTTTTTGATTAAAGGCAAAATCTCCCATGGATACTTATGTTTATCAAATAATGGAGATAAATACGGAGTTGTACAATTAAACAACTGATTTGTTTTAACAAATTTATCCAATACAATGTCCTCCTTCAATTATGGCATCTGCAATAATATTTGCATATTTAATACAATTTTTCTCATCCTCACATTCTACCATCACACGAACAACAGGCTCTGTTCCGCTTTGTCTAAGCAAAGCTCTTCCTCTTCCGTTTATTAGCTTTTCAACCTCCAAAAGCTTATTTAATACATTAGCATCCTTGCAAGCGCTCACTTTATTCTTAACCTTAATATTTTTTGTATACTGAGGGAACAATTTTACAGGTTCCGCTAACTCAGAAAGAGTCATTTTTGAATCACATACTTCTTCTGCAATCATAATTGCTGTTAGCAATCCATCACCTGTTGTTGCATATTTTTTCATAATTATATGTCCTGATTGCTCTCCGCCTAAACTGTAATTATTATTTTGCATACATTTATAAACAAATCTATCACCAACGGTTGTTTGTTCGCATTTAATTCCTACATCAGCCAGACTTGAAATAAGACCACTGTTTGACATAATAGTTGCAACAACTGTATTATTATTAAGCATTCCTCTGTTTTTCAAACGCTTTCCAAGAATATATATCATAGCATCGCCGTCAACTACATTACCATTTTCGTCAACAGCAATACATCTGTCACAGTCACCATCAAATGCAAAACCTATATCCAAATGATTTTCTTTAACAAGCTTACATAGTTTTTCTATATGGGTAGAGCCACAATTGTTGTTTATATTTAATCCATCCGGCTCAGCACCGATTACCATCACCTGTGCACCTAACGCTCCAAAAATTGCTTTTGCAATCATCCAAGATGCTCCATTGGCACAATCAAGACCTATTTTTAAGTTTTTATAAGAATTTGATGCCAAAGAAATTAAATATCCTATATATCTGTTTCTACCCGAAACATAGTCAACTATACAGCCTATCCGTTCCCTTTGAGCTAAAGGTAAATCTGCACCACTTATATTGAGGCTTTTTAAATCATCATCAATGTAGCATTCAATTAATTGAGCTATTTTGTCATCTAATTTTTCACCATACTTGTTTATAACTTTTATTCCATTGTCATAAAATGGATTGTGTGAAGCAGTAATCATTATTCCACAGTCAAATTCATCTTGTCGGGTTACATACGAAACGCTTGGAGTAGTAGTAACATGCAGCATATATGCATCTGCACCAGATGCTGTTAATCCTGCAACTATCGAATATTCAAGCATATAACTTGAACGGCGTGTATCTTTTCCTATAACCACTTTGGGACGATATCCCGCTTTTGTGCAACCTGATAGCTCAGATGAGTAGTACCATCCCAAAAATTTATTAACTTTATAAGCTTGCATTGATGTTAAACTTAAATTTGCTTCGCCTCTAAAACCATCTGTTCCAAAATATTTATTCGCATTTTTCTCTAAAGAAAACTTTCCTTTTTGTTCGTCAAATTCCGCCATTTGAAAAAGAGAAGAAATCTCATCCGGTATTCTGCAGGCAGGCTTAGCGTTAGTAACAGATAAAACAAGCTTACTTACAATTTCATTTTTAGGTATCTCGCGTAACACATATGTACCGTCGCTGCTACGATTGCTTGCAGTTTTATACGTGTGGTACTCACTTGCAGTCAGCTCAAGTCCGTAAATCGTAATATCACTTAGAACCTGACAGTTCCCAAAAGCACCATATCCCACATAAGTAATTCCGCCAGGCACAAAAGCACTCGTCAATACGGGGCATTGGCTAAACGCCTGACCACCAATCTCTTTTGTTTTTGGTGGTAGAATGACACACTGCAGTTTCGAGGATTCCATAAAAGAACCGTCACCGATTCTTGAGATTTCGATGTCTGCAAAACGACCGGGAACCTTCAATGTCGGATGTTGACCACTATATGTAATAATTGTATTGTTTGTGATGACAAAGGAGCCATCCATATAATTTTCCATATCAACACCTACCGCGATATCTTGCAGCTTCCTCCCTGGCCTTACGTTCCTTTGCTCTTCTTTCGGCGATTTCCACATCTACCTCGGTTAAAACCGCTTTCTGAGCAGCCTCCTTCATCTCCGGGGCACTCTGAATCATTTTTTCAAGTAAAGCAATATCACCTTTGGGTGCACCTTGCTCTTCAAGCAACGTCTTCAACTGGCGCAAAGACACCATTGCCTTTGTCTCAGAGCTGCTATTAAATATTCTCTTTGCAAATATCAAAAGTGTCTTCTTATCCATTTGCGTTCTCCTATGTTA
>JAZNCG010000221.1:0-2154 GCA_045587405.1 Ructibacterium sp.
ATAGAGCGTCTGACTACGGATCAGAAGGTCGGGAGTTCGAATCTTCTGCGGCACGCCAAAAAAGCATCGACTATGTCGGTGCTTTTTTTAGTGTCTGCAATTCGTGGAGCGCGCAAACCTATCCAGAGAATAACAACCGCGCGGAACACGATTTTGTAGAGTAATTTTAACTATACTGTAAATCGAGGGTAGATATCAATTTTGTCCTCTGCCAGTGGATTATATATAGTCGGCGGAGAAGAGGTCGGCTGTCTTGGTGGAAGAGGGTTTCCCATAAGGAAATACTTCATAGCATCATACAGATGGTCCTCCTGGCGTGTGTCAACATCTTCGGGGCGAGTGGAATCGTATCTTAGCTGAGGAAGAGTTCGTATCATTCCTCTGCAGGTATCAAAGATATATAGCATAGGAAAACCCTCGTCGTCAAAGGAAAGACGGTAGTGTACCTGCATTTTGCCTGCCAATCTGTCGTTTTTCCCTTTTTCAAAATAAACTCCGCATTTTTCCATCATATCTGCGATACTTCCCTCGGTAGAGCCTGTTTCGTTCCATATAGCAGGGTCGGCGTAGCCAACTATGTTCTGCCCTTTTTCGTAGGTGTCCTCGATTTTTCGTATTTCCTCTGCAATTTTTTGGGCTGTCCAACGCACTCCGTTGTCAGGCTCTCCGCTACAGCCATACAGCTCTCTGTAGTTATAGGCTCTTCCGTCATAGTCCACAGCGTACCAGGAAACAGCAAAGGGCTTTGAATATCCAAAGTCAAAGGTTCTGAATCTGCGCCATTGTTTTGGAATTTCAAAGGGGGAAATAACATGGCTCCATTGTCTGGTTTTATAGCCCGATGGGTTATTTCGCCATTCAGAGAAAACTTGTCCGTCGAAAATATCCCATTCTCCGTAAAGAAGAGCTTTCTTTTCGGCCTCAGGTAGTAGCTCAAGACGCCTTTGGTAGTCTTTGTCTGCTGCCATAAGAAAAACATTGTCTTGTACGAATGAGGGAATAAAAATTCTTGTGCTTCCGCTTTTTTCGTCTTTTTGAATTTTCCCTGCTTTGGCTCCGTCTATAAATCTGCGTTTTACCCAGCTATGACCGATTCCCCCCGGGTTAGTGCTGGATTTAACCTGTTTCGGGTAGGAGTTTACACCTCGTATTCGGGAGATTAGATAGGTGTATTGCTCCTCTGTAAAATGAGTTAATTCGTCAAATCTGACTATGTCATACTCGGCACCTTGGTATCTTATAACATCGGTTTCAGCGGCACAGTAGCCAAATTCAATAACGGAACCATTTAAAAATTCCCATATATGGTTTGATGACTTATATTTTGCAACCTTAGAGGGATAGAATTTAAGAGAGGTTAAAATGATAGAATGTTCCAGCTCGGGAAAGGTTCGCCTAAGTATCAGTTGTCGACTTTCAGGGTATTTAAGCGCAAAAATTAATGCATCTGCAACCTGTCCGTAAGATTTACCACCACCTGCGGCACCGCCGAATAAAACCTCGTCGGCAGAGGCTTCCATAAAGGCTTTTTGGGTTTTGGTAAGTTCAAGAGTCAGCTTAACTTTTGCCATATGTAACGCTCCTATTCCACAATTTTAATTTCTACCTCTAAGGTTATTTTTTCATCATCCTTTTTTTCCTTTGCTGCCTGAGCTTCTGCTATAGAGAGAATTTCCTTTGCGGCCGACAGTTCAACTCTCTCGTTGCCACAGTTAAGAAGTTTTTCTAATTTGTCTGTTGCGCGAGTTAATCCGTCTTTGGCAATATCCTTTTCATTTAATTCTTCATTTATAATATTTGCATCTGTATTTTTCACAGTATATCCTCCACTTGGCTGCCAATTAAACTTTTTACAGCGTTATTATGTATTCGTATGCCTTGCCGACGGCTGTAATAGGTGTGATATTCCATCATATTCCACTGCAGACCCTTTATATATTTAGCGGTAAGAATATGCCTTTCTTCAGGGGAAAGAACAGAAAAAATTCTCTCCATATCCTTTTCTAAAATAACAATTTTTTCTCGTAGGATATCAATTTCCTTAAGATAGACTTTAAGGTGTTTGTCGTTATTTATATTCAGCTTTTTGGAGTCTAAAACTAATTCTTTATAAAATTCTATCTTTAACTCTAAATCTCTCTTAATAAGAGGCAA
>JAZNCG010000222.1:0-4262 GCA_045587405.1 Ructibacterium sp.
ACAGGCACCTGATTTCTCAGCAGTAGCAGGAGATTTAACTGTTTTGCTTTCAGCTACAAAAAAGATTTTTTTCAGTAACTTGCAACAGTTTTTTACTGCTTTGTGTCACTTATTTTCTCTGCGAAAATATCAGTCGTTACGAGAATTTTAAGGTTCGCGTCACTATTGTCACACCATTTATTTACAAGGTCATATCATTTATAATCTGAGCCTTGTTTTTATATAGATAGATAACCCTTTGGGTTCTGTTACCAAACCTAACTGATTTCGTGTTCTGCTTCTCGCCGGGCTGTATCAATTTTTCTTCAGCCAGTGCCTTTAAGAGTCCCTGCTCTGACACAGAAAAACTTTCGCCTTGCTCTTCACAAAGTTTTTTTACAGCCTTGTGAGCCATCGTTTTATTTAGGTAATAAAACTCATCATCTTCGTATCCAATAAAGTTATTGGGGAGATAATTGGGTGGTTCATTCTTATCAGCCAGCGATACACTTCCGCTTTCAATGAGTGAAATGAGCTTGCGAATAAATTTATATGTAGGCTTGTCCTGCTCAATATTCTCCGATTGACGCTTGGCTATTCTGTGAAGAATTTCTTTGAATTCTATGTTGATTTCATCAATTCTCTCAGGCAGAATCATCTCATGCTTCTTCAAAAAATTCAGAAACATTTTCATTCCAATTCTCAGCCATGCAACAATTTCAGGCACTCTGCCATGACATTTCATTCCGCATTCATTAAATTCATCACGATAATTCTCGAAAGATTTTCGCAATTTTTTTATGAATTCATTCTCATTTCGATTAGCAATTTCGCTTACCATTTCTATGTATGCTCTCATAGAATTTGCAAGCACACCCTTGGCTGCTTCTGCTTGAACCGAGGTGAGCAGAGACAAATCCACATCATTATTTTTAAGTTCTAATGCGAAATATCTTGCCGTACCACTCTCACCAATGTCGGGAGCAAACTCTGCAGTGATGAGAGCATTCCCTTGCGGAGGTCGTGAGTTCATAGGTGAGCTATCGGCCTTGAGTCTGCCTCTGCCGGTTCTGTCGCCATAGGCTCTCATGATGGACTGAGCAGTTGATGTCAGCTTCTGTTCTTCCTGTCTGCCACACGGATGAAAGTCATCGATGCAGGTGAGCACATCTTTTAATTCATACGCATGATGCAGGATGCTATTTGCAGTATCACGGAAGGAAAGTGGCAGGTCCGATGCAGTAAACCTACCGAAGAAAGAAAGAAAAAGTGCGGCCAGGGTACTCTTTCTTGTGCCTGTTTTACCGAGCAGAAGCATTACGAATTTCGGTTCGCAGTTTGCTCTGTGGAGGAATTCATTCAGAGGCGACAGAAATGTAAATGCTATCAAAGGATAAATTATTTCCTTGGGTGCGATTCCTACTTCAAGCATTGCGGATGCTATCGCTATGTCTTCAATTGAATAGCCTTTCGCCATTTCATACCGCTTAAGCTTTCCAGTAAGTTCAACAGTCAGTGCATCATTGCCGGGCAAAAGATATTTCCACTCGCCGTTGATTTTCTTCCAACCTGTAACGGTATAGATAGTTTCTCGCAGAGCTTTCGGTGCGGTAGATTGAATTGCATATCGTATGCTATCCTTAATACTGCATCCGATTTCGAGGTTGCAATCAATACCCCAATGTTCCAAAAGCCAATTGAAGCTTGCAAGCTCACTGCCGGCAATTTCAATTTCTTTTAGTGTCCGACCGTTTTCATGTTCACCTCCAATTCTTAATCTTTTTGTTTCACATACTCCATCATCTACAGTAATTTCTGCTGTAAGATATGGTGTGAAGTTGCAGAGCTTTTGGTCATACGGGCCCTGCTTGTTTGTCTTCTCCACATACAAGCAATTATTATTTACTTTATATGGTGGAGGATATACTGCCGATTTTTCAGCAGTTTCTTCCGCAGTTACGGAAGGCTTTGTGTTTTCTCTCATTGAAAAAACACCTCCTTAAAATAAAGTAAGAGAAAAATCGGAATTTTTGTTCCCAATTCTCCTCTTCTACTTGTATTGTGTATAAATTTGTGATAAAATTAAAATTGTCTTGGACATATTAAAACTGTTTCAGGACAAATTATTTGCAAGGAGGTGCCTATATGTTTCAATCTCTATCCTTCTGTATTGGAAATAAAACTTTGGTAATCAACGACAAGGTTTTATCATTAGGTGAGCTTACCACACAATTTCTAAATATAACAGCTGAAGATTTTTCAACAATGCATAATCTTGTGATGGAAGCCAGAAATTCTGAGCGTCTCTATGCCCATACGAAAAAATTGTCCGATTGGTTTGATACCAACGAACTATATATTAAGCTTGATAAAATGATGTGCAAGTATCCTTGCCTTGCTCTTTTAAAGGGTGACGACTCTATTTTACGGGAAACCAAACAATTAACCGGACAAATTTCTTTATTTGAAGATGATAGATTTGAGCCTTCGGCATACGACTATAAAATCCAAAAGCAAATTGAAAAATATGAGCATTATTTGAAAAATCCTGAAATGTACAATGAGGAAAATATTCCTCTAGTTCCGCCGGAAAAGACGCCTGCTCTTCTCATTTGCTGCGGTAATATAAAATCAAAGTGGAACCATTATAAAAGTTATTGCCACAAATATACACAGATTTTAAGAGAATTAAAATCTTTTAATAATACAATTTATAATTTCATTGAGTATAAGCTTTCTCATCTCAAAAGGCTCAATGCAGAAAATTATGCTATGGCATTATATGATTTTTTTACTGCCGATAATTCAATAAAATTAGTTGCTAACCCAATCGCTGGCACCGGCATATTCAGCCCAACTGATTTTATTAAAATGCACCAATTTACAAGAGAGACAACTCCCGGCTCAGGCACCTTTGCTTTTTATGATTACTATGAAACCGAGACTCTGCAAACACTTTTAAAAGCGGATTTTTATCATGCATTAAGGAATGGATATATCATCAGAAGATGTTTATACTGCAAAAAATATTTTCTGCTTAAAAAAGCCTATCACACAAAATACTGTGATAGTCCA
Source organism: Ructibacterium sp. (assembly GCA_045587405.1). GTDB lineage: Bacteria > Bacillota > Clostridia > Monoglobales > Monoglobaceae > Ructibacterium. The sequence continues at coordinate 3,055 of JAZNCG010000222.1, forward strand.
TTGCCGGACAATCCAAATAAAACCTGTGCAAATCGAGGATACAGTTTATACCGAATTAACGAATCAAAAAGAAGTGACCCGAGAGCACATGCAGTTAATCGTTGTCTTGACCGCATACGAAAGGATTATCAAAGAGATATTATTGAATATGATGATATGCAAAAGTTATATGATGAAGTTGATAATTTATATCATGAACATAATATGTATGGATTGTCATCGTATGAAGAATTTGACAAACTTTTACAAAGCAAAAATCTCTATCCCATGTTTAATGTTGTAAGAAAGACAAGACCCGTAGGCAGACCGAAAAAGGATATTGCAAAGGAGGATAGCAAATGACAAATGAAGAAATGGTATTGGAATACTACAATGGTGATAATGATGCATTAGAAGCGCTATATCATTCTATGCATAATTATATTAAAAATTTAGCTACAAAGTGTGCCAAAGCATTTAATTGCTATAAATATAAATCCGGTTCCAGAGAAATTTCAGATTACACATTTTATATAATTGAAGAATTAATGAGTGCCGGAAATCTTGCACTAATATGTTTATTGGACAAAAAAGATTATAACCCCGAGCAAGCCAAGCTTACTACCTATGCTGAGAAATTTATTAAAAGTGCTATGTGTAGATTTTTGGAGCAAAACATTGGAGCATATTCTTTAACAAAAGAGGAAATGCTCCTGATACGGAAATCGCAAAAATTGCATAGCGAAGGCAAAACCGAAGAGGAAATTGCACAGATACTTAATATAAAGAATTCAAGCTCCGTTGCAAAATACATAAACTATAATACTCATTTTCTTTCCATCCACGATCTTGTCCCCGAGGATAATGATGATGACCCTAATGATTTTATGTTTATGGAGGATTTGTCTGCCTCTGTCGACAGCATTGTTTATAGAAAAATTTGTGTTGAACTATTCGAGGAACTTTTTAATAAGCTATCTAATAAAGACAAATACATTCTCGGACATTCGGAAGGAGTTTTTGGAAGAGAAGAAAAAAGTTTTGCTGAAGTAGCCGAGGATGAACGTATGACCGATGCAGGAGTGAGAAAAGCTGCAGAAAAAGCAAAAGAAAAATTAAGAAATATGTATGAAGGAAGTAAATTGCAAAAATGGCGAATCGTCCATCATGTTGTTATGGATGAGGCCCTGCATGGACCGCAATAAACAGTTATACCCCATTATACCTTT
>JAZNCG010000223.1:0-13668 GCA_045587405.1 Ructibacterium sp.
CAGAGTAGAGCGTTATACAGCAACAGCTTATGATGCCTCGCCTGCAGATAATGGTATCTGGGCAGGTCAGACTTCAACGGGAATGCCTTTGGTGTATGGCGTAATTGCGGTAGACCCAAGAGTTATTCCTTACGGAACAAAGATGTATATAGAGTCTGTTGATGGACAGTATATTTACGGGTACGCAATCGCAGGTGACTGCGGTGGTGCAATAAAGGGTAAAAAAGTAGACCTTTTCTTCCCAAACAGAAGTACTTGTTATAACTTTGGCAGACGAGATGTAAATGTATACTTCCTTGATTAATTTAAGAAATACACCTCGCTTTATGGCGAGGTTATTTTTTTTAGAAAAAGTTGAAGATGTGTGAAATATAAGAGAGAAAAGTTTTTGTGTCAACAAAAAGAGTTGATAAAATACCATCAAGGGTATAGTTGTATATTGTTAATACAAAATGTTGTATATTTCATTGAAATCAACAAAAAATATTTCCAAATTTGTGTAATTATACAAAATTACTATCTGAGAAGTAAATTTAAAACTGAAACTGTCCAAAATTTACAAAAGTTCAAAAAAGTGCGTATTTATAGGGAAAAAGCGAAAAAAAAACTTGACACCAAATGGCATTCGTAGTATAATGATAAGGCGTGACAAAGACATACGATGATTCCGGAGGTGGCAAAAGACCGTATTTACGGGACTTTTGGAAATTTCGGAGGAGATTGTCCGGTTTATGAAAACGGGCGGAAAGGTCACACTTTCTATTACGAATACAGAAGACAAAGCTTTTTTCTCTGCGGTAGTATGCTGATGCCGAGTAGAGATGGGTTGTGTTGCGTCTGTATGTTCCCCGAACCGTTGTCCCGTTGGAGGACTTGTCGGATTCGGGTTTCATTTTAAGCTCGTGCGAAACGCCCGGCACGGTGTAAACTTATTATTTTAAGGAGGGTTTAGCATGGCAGCAGAAAAAATCAGAATTAGATTAAAGGCTTATGACCACAATCTTATCGACCAGAGCGCCGCAAAGATTGTTGAGACCGCAAAGAGAACAGGATCTAAGGTTTCAGGACCTATCCCGCTTCCTACTAAAAAAGAAGTTGTTACTATCTTAAGAGCGGTTCATAAGTACAAAGACAGCCGTGAGCAATTCGAAATGAGAACTCACAAAAGACTGATTGATGTTCTCGCACCTACAAACAAGACAATAGATGCTCTTAAGCATTTAGATTTGCCTGCAGGTGTTGATATCGAATTAAAAATTTAGTTTAAACTGACTTATTCAAGTTAAGTTTAGAATCGGTAATCGGCCGATTTAAAAAGTAAAAATTTGGTCATGTTGGCATATGCCAACCAATAACCCGCAGATATGTTCGCAAGAATCGATGTCTGTGTAAATTAGGAGGAAACAAAATGAAAAAGGCAATCATGGGTAAAAAAATAGGTATGACCCAGATCTTCACAGAGGACGGCACTTTGGTTCCCGTTACGGTAATCCAAGCTGGTCCTTGTCCTGTTGTCCAGAAGAAAACGGTTGAAGTTGATGGCTATTGTGCAGTTCAGCTCGGTTTTGAGGACAAGAAGGAAAAGCGTACAAACAAACCTGAAAAAGGCCATTTTGCAAAAGCAGGTGTTCCTGTTAAGAGATTCTTGAAGGAATTTAAGCTTGATAATGCAGAAGAGCTTAACGCAGGCGATGTTTTAACAGTTGAACAGTTTGCAGATGGCGATGTTCTTGATGTTACAGGAACCAGTAAAGGTCACGGATATGCAGGCACAATTAAAAGATGGGGAACACATCGTGGCCCTATGACACACGGTTCTCATTATCACAGAGGTCCCGGTTCTTTGGGTGCTTGTTCTGATCCATCCCGTGTATTCAAAGGTAAGAGATTACCTGGTCACTACGGTGTTGATACAGTTACAATCCAGAACCTTGATTTGGTTAAAGTTGATACAGAACGCAATCTTCTGTTGGTTAAAGGTTCAGTTCCAGGACCTAAGGGCGGATTGCTTATTGTAAAGAATGCAGTTAAGGCAAATGCCTAAGACCACAGAGAGAGGAGGAAATAGAGAATGCCTAAAGTAGATATTTATAATGTTGAAGGCAAGGTTGTCGGCAACATGGATTTAAATGAAAACGTGTTTGGCGTTACAGTTAGAGCTGACGTTATGCACGAAGTAGTTGTAAACTACTTAGCAAATCAAAGACAAGGCACACAGAGCACCAAAACTCGTACAGAGGTTCGCGGTGGCGGAATAAAGCCTTGGAGACAGAAGGGCACAGGTCGTGCTCGTCAGGGAAGTATTCGTGCTCCTCAGTGGGTAGGCGGTGGCGTAGCCCTCGGTCCTAAGCCCAGAGATTACAGATACACCCTGAATAAGAAGGTAAGACGCTTGGCGCTTAAGTCGGCTCTTTCTTCTAAGGTAGAGGAAAATGAAATCATCGTTTTGGATAGTTTCAACTGCGATGAGATTAAGACAAAGCAGGTCGTTAATTTGTTGAAGAACTTAAATGTAACAGAGAAAGCATTGATTGTTCTTCCTGAAAACGATGCGAACATTGTTCTTTCTGCAAGAAACATCAAAGGTGTTGACACAACATATGTTGGTGCAATCAACACTTACGAGGTTTTGAATCACACCAAGTGCATCATATTAAAGGATGCAGTTACAAAACTTGAGGAGGTGTACGCATAATGTTGGCTCATGATATTATCAGAAGACCTATCATTACTGAAAAAAGTATGGATCAGGTGGCAGACCGGAAGTACACCTTTGAGGTTGCTAAAGGTGCTAACAAAATTGAAATCAAAAAAGCAGTTGAAGAGATTTTCAAAGTAGAGGTAGAAAAAGTTACCACAATTAACTATATAGGAAAGCCTAAAAGACAGGGTATTCATATAGGTAAGCGTGCTGACTGGAAAAAAGCAATTGTTAAGCTTAAAGAAGGTAGCAAAACTATCGAATTATTTGAGGCTTAATCATCTGCCTTTAAAAAATTTGCAGATAAGGAGATTGAAAAATGGGTATTAAAAAATACAAGCCTACGACACCATCTCGACGTCATATGACGGTTTCAACCTTCGAAGAGATAGATAAGGTAGCTCCTGAGAAATCTCTTCTTCGTCCCCTTTCAAGTAAAGCAGGACGAAACGCACAGGGTAAGATAACTGTTAGACATCGTGGTTGCGGGGCTAAAAGAAAGTATAGAGTAATCGACTTCAAGAGATATAAGGACGGAATGAATGCAACCGTTCTTTCGATTGAGTACGATCCAAACAGAAGTGCAAATATCGCACTTATCCAATATGAAGATGGCGTTAAGACATACATTGTTGCACCTTTGGGATTAAAGAAGGGTGATGTTGTTGTGTCAGGTACAGGTGCTGATATTAAGCCTGGTAACGCTATGGAACTTAAAGACATCCCTGTTGGTACATTGGTATACAACATCGAGATGAATCCTGGTAAGGGTGGACAGTTGGTTCGTTCTGCAGGAACAACAGCACAGCTTCTTGCTAAAGAGAATGGCTATGCACAGTTAAGACTTCCCTCCGGTGAAGTGCGTATGATAGCATTAAACTGCCGCGCAACTATCGGTCAGGTAGGTAACACAGATTATTCTAACATTAACATCGGTAAAGCCGGAAGAAAGCGTCATTTAGGTTTCAGACCTACAGTTCGTGGTGTTGTTATGAACCCTAACGACCATCCGCACGGTGGTGGTGAAGGTAAGTCACCTATCGGTATGCCAAGTCCGGTTACTCCTTGGGGTAAACCTGCATTGGGATACAAGACAAGAAATAAGAAGAAAAAGTCTAACAAGTTTATTGTTAAGAGACGTAACGGTAAATAAGGAGGGAATAAGATGGGAAGAAGTATTAAAAAAGGTCCTTTCGTCGATGCGAAATTGCTTGCAAAAATCGTAGCTATGAACGAAAAGAACGAAAAAACCGTTTTGAAGACATGGTCAAGAGCTTCCACGATATTCCCGGATATGGTTGGACATACCATTGCGGTTTATGATGGAAGAAAGCATGTTCCGGTATATGTGAGCGAAGATATGGTTGGTCACAAGCTTGGCGAATTTGCTCCTACCAGAACATACAGAGGTCATGCAGGCGCCAAAACTTCTAAATAGTTGGTGCTGAGGTAATTAATAGATGAAAGGAGCTGCACAAAACATGGAAGCAGTAGCAAAAGTTACGCACGTACGCATTGCGCCTAGAAAAGTCCGCGTTGTTATTGACTTAATCAGAAATAAGCCGGTTGGCGAGGCTATTGGTATTCTTAAGAATACACCAAAGGTTGCAAGCCCTGTGGTTGAAAAGCTGCTCAAATCTGCAATGGCAAACGCTGAGAACAACTTTAATATGAATGTTGAAAATCTCTATGTTGCAGAGGTGTATGCAGATCAGGGTCCTACTCTTAAGAGAATACAGGCAAGAGCACAAGGACGTGCATTTAGAATTAATAAAAAAACAAGTCACATTACTTTAAAACTTCGGGAGAAGGAATAAGATAGGAGGTAACAAGTATGGGTCAGAAAGTTAATCCACATGGTCTCAGAGTTGGTATAATCAAGGACTGGGATTCGCGTTGGTATGCTGACAAAAAGCACTTCGGTGACAGTCTTGTAGAGGACTACAACCTCAGAGTTTTCCTCAAGAAGAAGTTGTTCCTCGCCGGAGTTGACAAAATTGAGATTGAGAAGTTTGCGAACAAAGTTCGCATTTCTATTCACGCCGGCAAACCCGGTTTGGTAATCGGTAAAGGCGGAAGCGAAATTGAAAAGCTCAAGAAGGATCTTGAGAAAATGACAGGTAAGACTATAATCTTAAATGTTATTGAAGTTAAGGTTCCTGATATGAGCGCACAGTTGGTTGCAGAGAACATTGCATCTCAGTTAGAGAGACGTATTTCGTTCAGAAAGGCAATGAAACAGTGTATGGGTCGTACAATGAAGATGGGTGCTAAGGGTATTAAAACTGCAGTAGCCGGACGCGTTGGCGGCGCAGAAATTGCGAGAACAGAGCAGTATCACGAGGGTACAATTCCTCTTCAGACTCTCAGAGCAGACATTGACTACGGTTTTGCAGAAGCTGATACAACATATGGTAAACTTGGAGTTAAAGTTTGGATCTACAAAGGCGAAATCTTGGCTGAAAACAAGAATGTCGCTGTAACAGAGGAGAAGAAGCCTGCTCCTAAACGCAGAGAAGGAGGCAGAAAGTAATGTTATCACCTAAGAGAGTTAAGCGTAGAAAAGTACAACGCGGAAGAATGAAGGGCGTTGCACATCGTGGTAACAAGGTTGTATACGGAGAATATGGTTTACAAGCTATGTCACCTGCATGGGTAACAAGCAACCAAATCGAAGCAGCCCGTGTTGCTATGACGCGTTATACAAAGAGAGGCGGACAGGTATGGATTAAGATATTCCCTGATAAGCCTGTAACAGCGAAACCTGCTGAAACCCGTATGGGTAGTGGTAAGGGTTCACCTGAGTACTGGGTAGCAGTAGTTAAGCCCGGTAGAGTTATGTTTGAAATTGGCGGAGTAAGCGAAGAAGTTGCACGCGAGGCTATGCGTCTTGCTATGCATAAGTTACCGCTTAAATGTAAGTTTGTCAGAAAAGCTGACCAAGAAACGGAAGGTGATAGTTAATGAAAATTCAGGATATAAGAGACCTTTCAACGCAGGAACTTGAAGATAAGATAAATGACTTAAAGGAAGAGCTTTTTAACCTTCGTTTCCAGAACGCTACCAACCAACTGGATAATCCCGTTAGAATTGTTGGCGTAAAGAGAGACATTGCAAGAGTTAAAACTGTGCTTAGAGAAAAAGAGCTTGGAATTAATACAAGCCAGAATGCGTAGGAGGTGTAAAGAATGAGTGAAGAACGCAATTACCGCAAGACCCGTATAGGCGAGGTTGTAAGCGATAAAATGGACAAGACAATCGTTGTCGCAGTTAAAGAACATGAGAAACACCCACTTTACAGCAAGGTTATGAAGCGTACCTACAAGTTAAAGGCACATGATGAAAATAACATTTGCGGCATTGGCGATAAGGTTAAGGTAATGGAAACCCGTCCTCTTTCCAAGGATAAGAGATGGCGTTTGGTTGAAATTGTCGAGAAAGCTAAATAAGAAGTTTTGCATAAAGCAAAGATTCTTGATTCCGGAAGATTGCTGTGGCAATTTCCTAATATATGAGATAGGAGGAAGTCCGATATGATTCAACAACAGACAATATTAAAGGTCGCTGATAACAGTGGAGCAAAAGAAATTCTTTGTATCCGTGTAATGGGCGGTTCCTTCAGACGTTACGGAAACATCGGTGATGTAATAATCGGTTCTGTTAAAAAAGCAACGCCCGGCGGTGCTGTTAAAAAGGGAGACGTTGTTAAGGCGGTTATCGTTCGTAGTGTAAACGGCGTAAAGCGTCCTGACGGCTCTAAGATTCGTTTTGATGAAAACGCTGCGGTTATTATCAGAGATGATAAGACACCCAGAGGTACCCGTATCTTCGGGCCGGTTGCCAGAGAATTGAGAGATAAGGATTATATGAAGATTCTCTCACTGGCTCCAGAGGTTCTTTAATAACAACACGAAAGTGTTAAGATAAGATAACGCATAAGCGTTAATGCCTTTTAAGTTTGAAAAAGGAGGAAAGACAATGGCGAAGATGCACGTTAGAACCGGCGATGAGGTTGTGGTTTTGTCCGGTAAGGACAAGGGCAAAAAAGGTAAAGTTTTGTCTGTAAACCCAGAAAAGCGCATGGTTATCGTTGAAGGTGTTTCTATGGCTACCAAACACAAAAAGCCCAGAAAAATGGGAGAAACCGGTGGCATTATTAAACAGGAAACTCCAATTTACGCAAGCAAAGTTATGAATGTTTGCGGAAAGTGTGGTGCACCTTGCAGAGTTGGACGAAAGGTTCTTGAAGATGGAACACATGTTCGTTACTGCAAGAAGTGCGGAGAAACATTCTAATATTATTAAGGAAGGAGGTTTCACTCTAAAATGAGATTGGAAGAAAAGTACACAAGTGAAATTAAAGACGCTATGATGAAAAAGTACAACTACAAGAGTACAATGCAGATTCCAAAACTTGAAAAAGTTGTAATAAACATGGGCGTTGGTGATGCAAGGGAAAATTCCAAGGCAGTTGAGAGTGCGGCTAATGATTTAGGATTAATCACAGGTCAGAAGCCAATCATCACAAAGGCAAGAAAATCCGTTGCAACATTTAAAGTAAGAGAAGGAATGAATATTGGTTGTAAGGTTACATTGAGAGGTTCTAAAATGTACGAATTTGTGGATCGTTTGTTCAACGCAGCGCTCCCACGCGTTCGTGACTTTAGAGGCATCAATGCAAATTCATTTGATGGCCGTGGTAACTATGCTTTGGGTATCAAGGAACAACTTATTTTTCCTGAGATAGACTATGATAAGATTGATAAAATCCGCGGAATGGATATAATTTTTGTAACCACCGCTCAGACAGACGAAGAGGCTCGTGAGCTTTTGTCATTGATGGGTGCTCCGTTTGCAAAATAAGTACCGAAAATAAGGAGGAATTAAACTATGGCTAAGAAGTCAATGGTTGTTAAGCAGCAGAGAAAGCAAAAGTATTCTACACGCGAATATAATAGATGTAAGATTTGCGGTAGACCTCATGCATACCTTCGCAAGTTCGGTATTTGCAGAATTTGCTTCCGTGAGCTCGCTTATAAGGGTCAGATACCTGGTGTTAAGAAAGCATCTTGGTAAGCTGAAAAACAATTGAATAAATGGGGGATAGGTGGCTGCCATAAGGGCACGGAAAGCCAAACCTCCCTCCAAATTCCCATAAGAAGGAGGTTAAAACAATGCATATTACAGATCCTATTGCAGATATGCTGACAAGAATTAGAAATGCCAACAATGCAAGACATACATCTGTTGACATTCCTGCTTCTAATATGAAGAAGGCAATTGCAAACATCTTGCTTGAAGAAGGTTATATCAAAAATGTAGAAGTTATTGATGATAACTTGCAAGGTGTAATCCGTATCACATTAAAGTACGGAGAGAACAAGCAGAAGGTCCTCACCGGTCTTAAGAGAGTAAGTAAGCCCGGTTTGCGTTCCTATGCATCTAAGGATGAGCTTCCCAAAGTTCTCAAAGGTTTGGGTATAGCTATCATATCAACATCTAAAGGTGTTATGACTGACAAGGAGGCACGTCGTCAGAATGTTGGCGGTGAAGTGCTAGCATTTATTTGGTAAGAAAGGAGGAGAGTTCATTGTCTCGTATTGGAAAGATGCCGATTACAGTACCCGCTGGAGTGACTGTTACAATCGGTGCAAACAATGAAGTTACCGTAAAGGGTTCAAAGGGAGAGCTGAAACAGCAACTTCCTGTGGACATAATTATAGAACAAAACGGCGATACAATAGAAGTAAAGCGTCCGTCTGAAGCAAAAGAACACAGATCTTTGCATGGTCTTACACGCACTCTGCTTAACAATATGATTATTGGTGTAACAGAGGGCTATAAGAAAGAGCTTGAAATCAACGGTGTTGGTTACAGAGCAGCAAAGCAAGGTAAGAAATTGGTTATGAACCTCGGTTATTCTCACCAGGTAGAAATGGAGGAGGTTGATGGAATTACTATTGATGTTCCTCAGCCAAACCAAATTATTGTATCAGGCTCAGACAAGCAGAAGGTAGGTCAGTTTGCTGCGAATATTCGTGAGAAGAGACCGCCTGAACCTTACAAGGGTAAGGGTATAAAATACGTTGATGAATATATCAGACGTAAGGAAGGTAAAGCCGGTTCTAAGAAGTAATAACCGCAAGGAGGTGCGAACGTAATGATTAAGAAGATAAATAGTAATGTATCAAGACTTGCAAGACATGCAAGAGTGCGTAAGAAGGTATCAGGAACAGCTGAGTGCCCAAGACTCTGTGTGTTTAGAAGTCGACAGAACATATACGCTCAGATCATTGACGACACAGCAGGTAATACCCTGGTTTCCGCATCAACTTTGGATGCAGAGTTGAAAGCAAACTATGGCGGCAACAAGGAAGCTGCAAAAGCGGTTGGCGCATTAATTGCTAAGAAAGCGGCAGAGAAAGGTATTAGCGAAGTCGTATTCGATAGAGGCGGATATGTATATCACGGCAGAGTTGCAGAACTCGCCGAGGCAGCTCGTGAGGGCGGTCTGAAATTCTAATCGTCGAGAAAGAGGTGAAACATAAATGGCAGAGAAAGGTGAAAGAACCAAAAAGCAGCCACGCATAGAGGCAGATACTCTTGATTTACAAGAAAAGGTGGTATGTTTAAACCGTGTTGCAAAAGTTGTAAAGGGTGGTAGAACATTCCGATTCAGTGCGTTGGTTGTTGTTGGTGACGGAAACGGTCACGTTGGTTGCGGTATGGGTAAAGCAGCAGAAATTCCTGATGCAATTCGCAAAGGTATAGATGATGCAAAGAAAAATATGATTACCGTTCCTACAGTTAAAACAACTATTCCCCACGAAATTATTGGTGAGTATGGTGCAGGTAGGGTTCTTTTGAAGCCGGCTGCTCAAGGTACCGGTGTTATAGCAGGTGGTCCTGCGCGTGCGGTACTTGAATTAGCAGGTATCAGAGATATTCGTACTAAATGTTTGCGTAGCAACAATCCTAAGAATGTTGTTGCAGCAACTATCGAGGGTCTGGCGTCTCTCAAGAGTGTAGAAGAGGTTGCTCAGCTCAGAGGTAAAAAGCCGGAAGAGATCCTCGGTTAATTAAATTAATTTAAGACAGGAGGGTTTATCCTTGGCTAATATTAAGGTTACACTTAAAAAGAGTACAATCGGATGCAAAAAAGATCAGATTGCTACAGTAGAGGCGTTGGGTTTGAAAAAAATTGGTCAAACAGTTGAAAAGAACGATACACCTCAGATTCGTGGTATGATCTTTAAGGTAAAGCACCTTGTAGAGGTATCCGAGTAATTTGAAAAGAGCGGTCGGCTTAAGGTCGACTGCATCCTGCGGGGTGTTCCCGCAGTAAGAAATTATTTTGAGTAAAAAGGAGGAGGTGGACACAATGAAACTCCATGAATTATCACCGAGCGAAGGCTCCAAGAAAAAAGCATTCAGAGTTGGTAGAGGTCACGCAAGCGGTAACGGAAAGACCAGTGGCAAGGGTCACAAGGGTCAGAACGCGCGTAGCGGCGGCGGTGTTCGTCCGGGCTTTGAGGGAGGCCAGATGCCCATATACAGAAGACTTCCAAAACGCGGATTTACAAATATTTTTGCGAAGCAATATGTGGCTATCAATGTTGAGGAATTAAATAAGCTTGAGGAAGGTATCGAGGTAACAGCGCAGGTACTTAAAGAAGCTAAAATAATTTCTAAGATTGGTGACGGTGTAGTTATTTTAGGCCGTGGCGAACTCACAAAGAGCTTTAATGTAAAAGCAAAGAGATTCAGCAAAAGTGCTGCTGAGAAGATTGAAGCGGCAGGCGGAAAGGCTGAGGTGGTATAGAGATGTTTGAGACAATCAGAAACGCATGGAAAATTGTGGACCTGAGGAAGAAACTTATTTATACCTTCGTATTGCTGGTAATTTTCAGACTTGGATCTTGCATCCCGGTTCCTATGCTGGACCCGGAGCAGATGAAGGCATTATTCAGCACGGATAACTCAATGTTTGGTTTTCTAAACTTGGTTTCAGGTGGTGCTTTTCAGAATGCAACAATTTTTGCTATGAGTATCACACCATATATCAACTCATCAATTATAATGCAACTTCTTTGTGTTGCTATTCCTGCTCTTGAGCGTATGCAGAAAGAGGGAGAAGATGGCAGAAAGAAGATAGCGCAAATGATGCGTTATGGTACAGTTGTGTTAGCATTAATTCAAGCAGTTGGACTATACTTCTTGCTTAAATCATATAATGCAGTTACAAACCCCGGTTGGTTAACAGCGATTGTTGTTATAACAACATTTACAGCAGGTACAGCCTTCTTGATGTGGCTTGGCGAACAAATCACAGAAAAGGGTGTTGGTAATGGTATTTCATTGATTATCTTTGCGGGTATAGTATCAAGATTGCCACAAATGGCAACAACTCTCTGGGCATATCTCCAGAGTGGTACATTAGGCTGGATTGGTGTAGTTGCTTTGTTATTGGTAATGCTTGTTGTAGTTGCTGTTGTAGTTGCTATGAACGAAGCAGAGCGCAGAATTGCTGTACAGTATGCTAAGCGTATGGTTGGCAGAAAAATGTATGGTGGACAGAGTACTCATATCCCCATTAAGGTTGCGTCTGCAGGTGTTATTCCGATTATCTTTGCTATGTCAATTATGGCATTCCCCGGAACAATTGCAAGTTTCTTTGGGGTTCAGGCAGGAGATGGCGGATTTTGGGGAGGATTCCTCAAAGTATTTTCGGCTGATTCCTGGATATATGCAGTGCTTTATTTCTTGCTTATAATTTTCTTCACATATTTCTATACAGCTATACAGTTTAATCCTGTTGAAATGGCTAATAATATGAAGAAAAATGGCGGATTTATTCCTGGTATTCGTCCGGGACGATCAACAACAGATTATATTTCCAAGGTTCTTTCCAGAATTACTCTGGCAGGAGCAGTATTCTTAGGTGTTATAGCGGTAATGCCTATATTCTTAAATCTTGGTCTCAATATTCAAAACCTCTCAATAGGCGGTTCGTCTGTTCTTATCGTAGTTGGTGTTGCTCTTGAGACAGTTAAGGGTCTTGAATCTCAGATGTTAATGAGACACTATAAAGGATTTTTGGAATAATCAAAAATAAACACATTTTTGTGTGGGTAACGGAAGAGTAGAAACCGATTATGCATAATTTAGCAGAAAGGGTTCTGCTCTATCTGTTTATCATTTATGTATGAAGAAATTTGAAAGAATATAAATTCTTTTTTAGACTTTGATTTTGCAGAGGGCAGAAAGGATATGTGTTGTATGAGGCTTATATTATTAGCAGCTCCGGGAGCCGGTAAGGGAACACAGGCGGAAAAGCTTAGTGAATATTTTAATATACCGACGATATCAACCGGCGCAATTCTTCGTCAAAATATTAAAGAAGAAACAGAGTTGGGCAAAATTGCACAACAATATATAGATGGTGGAAATTTAATTCCAGACGATGTTATGATAAAGGTTATGTATGATCGTCTCTCTAAAGAAGATTGTGCAAAGGGTTTTATTTTGGATGGATTTCCAAGAACTTTGGCTCAGGCGGAGGCATTAGATGCATCTACTATTAATATAGATGCAATCTTAAACATAGATGTTTCAGATGAAGAGATTATAGAAAGACTTTCAGGGCGATTAGAGTGTTCTAAATGCGCTGCGACTTTTCATATGATTCATAGAAAGCCCAAAAAAGAGGGTGTATGTGATAAATGTGGCGGAAAACTTGTTACTCGTGCAGACGATAAGCCCGAAACTGTTAAGAGCCGTCTTGAGGTTTATCACAATCAAACAGAGCCATTACTTGCTTATTATGAAAATAAGGGAATGCTCAGAACAGTAGTTAGTCAAGACAGTATAGAAGAAACAACAAAGGTAGTAATTGCTGCTTTAGATTAATAATTGGAAAACATATTATTTGGTATAATTTGCATTTTAATTAAGAGGTGAGCATATATGGTGACGATTAAGTCAAAGTCTGAAATAGAAAAAATGAAGATTGCAGGAAGAATTACCTACGAAACACTGGAAGCAGTTAAGGAAGCGGTTAAGCCGGGGGTAACGACTCTTGAGCTGGATAAAGTTGCGGAAAGGTATATAAAGTCCCAAGGTTGCAAAGCTTCGTTTAAGGGATACGGGGGATTTCCCGGGAGTGTTTGCGCCAGTGTGAATAATGAGGTTATACACGGGATACCCGGAAACAGAGAACTTTTAGAGGGAGATATAATAAGTATAGATGTTGGTGCTTGTTATAAAGGGTATCATAGTGATGCTTGTAGGACTTTTGGAGTCGGAAAAATAGATGCTGAGGCTCAAAGATTGATAGATGTTACAAAACAGAGTTTTTTTGAGGCTTTACCCTATGCAAAAGACGGATTTCGTATATCTGACATTTCCGCTGCTGTTCAGAAATATGTAGAGGAAAACGGATTTTCGGTTTTAAGAAATTATTGTGGTCATGGAATTGGTGCAAATCTTCATGAAGACCCTGAAATTCCAAATTATGTGAGTAATATGCGTGGTATTCGTATAAGACCAGGTATGTGTTTAGCGGTTGAGCCAATGGTTTGCCAAGGGGCAAAGGAGTATTTTGTTGCTGATGATGGTTGGACAGTTTATACGAAAGATGGTAAGCTTTCCGCTCATTATGAAAATAGCATATTGGTAACTAACGGAGAGCCATATTTGTTGACTTTGCCAGAGGAATGTCTATGATGAAGGTGTTTTCAGATAATTTGGTGGGTCAGATAGTAAAATCTGTTGCAGGTCATGATAAAGGGTGCGTTTTTGTAGTAGTTAAAGACGAAGGCGAGTTTGCGTGGATCTGCGATGGGAAAGTAAGAAAAGCCAATAAATTAAAAAAGAAGAAAAAGAAGCATTTGGTTTGTATGGGTGAGTATGTTTCGTGGGTGAGGGAAAAACCTGAACTCATAAACAATACATCTGTGAGAAGAATG
>JAZNCG010000224.1:0-5006 GCA_045587405.1 Ructibacterium sp.
CTGCAATCCTTAACACTCCCAATATTTACCTCTCTAAGATAACCACTGTATCTAATTATGTCCAGCCTATATGATTCCAGAGTATTGCTTGAAACTTTTTTATCATTTTCCAGATATGATAAATACTTATCTATCAATAAATCCAAAACAAACCCCTCCCTCTACATTATTTTACATAATTTTTCTTCAAATATCAAGAGGTTTCCATATTTTTTTTATTTTTCTTTAATTTTTTCTATGTTTTCATTATCGGAACCATCATTTTTATTAATGATGTTGTGATATATCCTTCCACAAAGGCAGTAATGATTATAATCAACATAAAAATCATCGTCATTATTAAATTATTTATGTATACCTGTTTTTTTAATTCTCGATTATATTTTAATGTTACTGAATTTCTCCTATCCAAAGCAAATCTCATTTGATAAGAAATAAAAAGGCATAATCCTGAAATCAATATAATATTCTGAGGCAGAAGGGCTATAACCGCAAATGTAATACCTTTAATCCCCTTTGAAATGCAGAGATATGAAAAAGTATATCCAATCTTGTACCCTTTTATCAAAGCCTGAACCAACCCAATAGGCAATAAAGCAATATGCCATCCCGATATCCATATAAACCCTGCAATTTGCAATAAATTGAAAAAGGATTCCTTGAACACTTCGTATTTGCTAATCCCCTGAATTGGATAAACCGAAATAAACGAATCAAAATAGCCATTAATGCTTGCTATATTATCTTGGTTACCACTAAAGACAGATACTCCGCCAACTATTATCCCCAAAGCATAAAGAGAGAAAATTAACATATACTTTCTCTTATTTTCGCAAATATTTTTTCTAATTTTAGCTTTAAAGCTACTTTTTTTCATACAGCTTTCCTCCATAACATTATATATATAACATTATGGTTATCTTTTTAAAAAAAGAACTCCTTGTCCCACAAATTTTTTACTTTGTGTTACAAAGGAGTTATTGTCGTATAGATGTTATTTTAAGCTCTTAAAATTCTTCTGTTATTCCGTAGTCAGCATACCCAAAAATTCTCGCATCTTTATCAGGATTTATAGCAATAACTACATCGGCATTTTCAATAGCACAAGTGTGATGAACTGCCCCTGAAATTCCAATCGCAATATATATCTTAGGGCCTACATTTTTACCCGTAAGTCCAACCTGAGCACTATGTGGCATTTTTCCCATATCAACAAGCCCTCTTGATGCACCGAGGGTTGCATTATATTTCTCTGCAAAGGCTTTAAATTTATCTATTTTGTCCGCTATTCCTTTGCCACCTGCAATAATAATGTCCGAAAATTCTGAAGCTGTTCTTACCGTTGCCATTTGAAGCTTAGTTCTACACTCAATCTTCGCTATAATATTTCCGCTACACGCAGGACGATACATATAAAGCTTTTCGCCATCTGTTTCCAAGGCAGTACAATCTGCACATAATCCCGTCTGCAAAAGAGATGCAACTATAGGAGCATTTTTCCTGCCCCATAGGTCTGTATTCCAAAGAATAACATCAGGCTGATGTTTTTTTGCATACGACGACAATCATATGCAAGCAATTGCTGTTTCTCATATGACAAAAGATGATGTTGTAATAGGCATCTCCCATTCGGGTTCTTCTACAGATATTATTGATGTTTTAAAAATTGCTCGGGCTAATGGTACACCAACAATTTCTATTACAAATAAAGGAAAATCCCCTATAACCAAACACAGCGATATAGTTTTGTACACTTCATCAAACGAAACGAAACATCGTATTTTAGGATTAAATTCCCTTGTTGCCCAACTGGCAATTATCAACACTATATACTACTACATTATCTGCAAAAATGAAAATGCAACCAAAATGATTGATGCAACCGAAGAATCTTTACAGCATAAAAAATATTAAAAAATATGAACTAATATAAAAGTAGGTTTTTACCGCAGGATTTAGAAGAACTTTGCGCTATACATTGGAGCATTGAAACATCATTTCGTCAACTGAAATATACTCTTGGATTACTTTAGTTTAACACAAAAACAAATGAAGCATATTTTAAGTAAAATCTTTGCGGAATTTACAATATACAATTTTGTTGAATATATTGTTTGCTACGCAAAAAGAAACACTATTTCGGATTTTTTATCCTTCTTTAGTATTTCGTTATTTTTAGATTTCTTTTAACTTAATGGTATTGCTTTTTAAACTAAATTTCATCTATAATAGCAGCTATTGCCCCTTGGTTGTTTGCAACTGTAATTTTATCTGCAACAGCTTTAACTTTATCGATGGCATTTTCTACAGCATAGCCAATATCCGCCTCTTTTATCATTGTTATATCGTTTTCATAATCTCCGCAAGCTATAATTGTCTTTACCTCATTCTTCAATCTCTCCCGCAACCACTTTATAGCCATACCTTTTCCTGAATTTTTAGGCAAAAGCTCAATTCCTGTATCCCAACTTTGATTTAACTCACAAATATTTCCATATCTTTCTATCAACTTTTTCCTTAGCTTTTGAGTTTCATCAACTGTTCTTAATACAATAACAATTTTATTAATATTTTCATCAGCAGGCACTTCAGCAATCCGCTCATAATCACCTTCTTTGGAATACAAATTCATTCTAAGGCAACACTTTTCAAAATCCGATATATCTTCAATATCTTCTCTTTCAAAAGTCTTATTATACAAAATTACATCGTTTTCAGAATCATAAATCTGGGTTCCGTTCAGGCAAACTAAATATGTATTAAATCTAAGCCTTTCCCCAAAGGTTTTCTTTAAATACCCTGCGGTACGCCCTGTGCAAACAGTAAAAAGTCCGCCATTTTGCATATAATAATCTATGGCTCTTAAATTCTTCTCTACTAAATCCCCATCATAGATAAATGTCCCGTCTAAATCTGTGCAAATCAAATAACCACTGTATTTCCCCATTATTCCGACACTCCTCTACTCAAAATCAATAATATTCTCTGTCATCATTTAAAATATCTTTCTCTATTCTTATTCTTCCATATATCCGCATTTCTTCATGGCCTCTATGACATCTTGTTGCCTATCCCTTGCCAAGTCAGGGTTTACATCAAGAGAATATACAGATGGGGCATTTGGAATACCTGCAAGTAATGTGCATTCATCTACCGTCATTTTAGATGGTTTTTTATCAAAATAACCTTGGGACGCATCGTAAATACAATAATATCCACTTCCATAATAAATACCATTTACATACAGCTCTAAAATTTCTGTTTTCCCATAATTTTTCTCAATCTCCAACGCTATAAAAATTTCTGCAATCTTTCTGTCTATTGTGTCATACATAGGGAAATACATATTTTTAGCCAGCTGTTGAGTTATTGTACTCCCACCTTCAAGGACTTCTTTTGCCTTTATATCTCGGTATATTGCGCGGGCAGTTCCTATAAAGTCAAAGCCATTATGGGTATAAAATCTCCTATCTTCAACTGCAACAACAGCCTCAAAATACACCTTTGGAATGTCCGCGTAAACTGTATAATTCTTTTTTGACTTTATCTCTTCCACAGCCTCCGTCAAAGGCTTGTCCGCTATACACTCTTTATATTTATCATACCCGCTTTTAATAAAAAATCCTCCGATTACTACTAAAAATACAAATAGAAACAAAAAAAATCTTTTTAAAAGTTTCACTTCAGTCACCTCATTTTTGTTTATAACTCAGGCAAACAATTTAATGCATTGTTAAATTCAGTTAAATTTCTAACTTTTTTAATGGTTTTAGCAATCTTTTTTTCGTTTGGGTAGTTTTCTATCATATGTATCCATATTTCTTTAAGCTTCCACAAAGTATTTATCTCAGAATTCAAAACAACTCTGTATCTTTTTTCCAGTTCATTTGAAAAGCAGATAAGCTCTTCTGTCGTCAGCCTTTTCCCGCCTTTTATCTCTCTAAAAATAGCTGGATTTCTTATTGCACCCCTGCCCAGCATAACACTGTTCAGCATCGGATATTTACGAATAATTCTTTCATAATCCTCACAGTTAAAAATATTCCCATTATAGCAAAGCTTGAATTTGCTACCATTATAAGCTAAATCAAAGCTTTTCATATTAGGCACGCCATTGTAATATTCCTCCCTGACTCTTGGATGAATAATAAGCTCCGAAACAGGATACTTGTTGTAAATTCTCATAATCCCTGCAAACTCATTATGAGAATAAAACCCTGTCCTTGTTTTTATAGATATAGGACATAAAGAATTGCTGAATATATAATCCAAAAATTTTTCTAAACCCTCTAAATCCTTGAACGCCCCTGAACCCTTTTTCTTTTTGACCACAGTTCCCGATGGACAACCAAGGTTTAAATTTATCTCATCATATCCTAATTTAACTATTTTTTTTGATAAATTAACAAAAGCCTCACCACTGTTTGCCAAACATTGAACCTTAAGATTCACTTCATTATTTACAGGCATAATACTCCGCAAGGTTTTGGCACTTAATCTTTCGTTATCTGTCGGAGTTATAAATGGCGAAAAATATGTATCGCACATACCAAACATTTCATTATGAGTATTTCTATATGTATATGTTGTGATCCCCTCTAAAGGAGCAAAATAAATATTCATTAATAATCCTCTGATTTTCTTTTTTAGACTTATTATAATAAATTATATCGCAAAATACAAATTAAATCAATAAAAAACAAGGAATTTGCAAAACAAATCGCAAATTCCTTGTTTTTTATACATTTTTTGTGTTTTCGACCATAATAAGGTCATCCCCTATTTTTTTAATATGTTCCCAAGGGATAACCCTATCGGGCTCTTTGCCAAATATTCCGAAAAACCTATACCCACCGGGAACACTGATTGATGTAACTCTTCCTGTAACGGAATCTATTTCTAAATCAGATACAAACCCCAATCGCTCTCCGTTGCCCGAATGAATAACCTCTTTTGCTCTAAACTCGCTAAATTTATATGTCATTCTCGCCCTCTTTTCAATTATT
>JAZNCG010000225.1:0-1882 GCA_045587405.1 Ructibacterium sp.
CGAAATCTTGGGCTACACAAGATACTTTGTTTCTAACAAAGACCCAATGGGCAACTCTGCTGACAACAGCTTTTCTCTGTGCTTAATTAATCCCTCAAATAAAGATATTAAAATAAATTTCACTCTATCCGAGTCTGTAGAATGTGGCGAATTTATCCTAAAAGATATATTTACAGGCGAAACTATAAACACTGCAAATGCAACAACCATTACTGTTTCAAAATTATCCGCTAAACTTTATATAAAGGAGATATAACTATGCTTCAAACAACATTATGTTATCTTGAAAAAGATAATAAATATCTGATGCTACATAGAATTTCCAAAAAGAACGATACCAACAAAGATAAATGGTTGGGCATTGGCGGAAAATTAGAATCGGGGGAGGCCCCCGAAGAGTGTCTTTTGAGGGAAGTTAAAGAAGAAACAGGTCTTTCTCTTTTAAGCTATAAGTTTAGAGGGATTTTAACCTTTTCTTCCGATGTTGCAGAACCTGAGTATATATATCTTTATACATCCGACAAATTTGAGGGTACAATAGGAAATTGTAACGAAGGTACTCTTAAATGGGTTAATAAGGATGCAGTAAATAATTTAAACCTTTGGGAAGGCGATAAAATAATGTTTAAACTCCTTAAAGAACGGGAAAATCCATTTTCTCTTAAGCTGGTCTATCAAGGCGACAAATTGGTGTATGCTAAAGAATTTTAGAACAAAACATCTATACTTTCATATTATGAAGGTATAGATGTTTTATTATATAAAAGGAGCGATAGCATATGAGCAAAAATATAAGAAATTATTTTGTTTGTGCCAACACATCAGCCGGTTTTGTTAACTTTTTTTCTTCTAATCTTGCTGATTTAGAAAGGATATATATTTTAAAAGGCGGACCGGGAACCGGAAAATCCTCTCTGATGAAAAAAATAGGCAAACATTTTCTTGAAAAAGGAATGGAAATTGAGTATATACGCTGTAGCTCTGACCCCTCATCCTTAGATGGAATTATCATTAAGGAACTGAGCACAGGAATTGTAGACGGAACCCCACCGCATACTATCGAGCCCACCGCTCCCGGTGCTATCGAAGAATACATTTCTTTAGGAATGGCTTGGGATAGCCAAATATTAAGAGATAATACAGATGAAATTCTATATCTTAAAAAAGAAATATTTGAAAACTATAAAGATTTATATGATATTCTTTTAAACGCAAAGAAATATCACGACTCAATAGAAAAACTCTACATAGAAAAAACTGATTTTAACAAAATTAACCAGCTAACCAACGCATTAATTAAGGAAATATTCAAGGACACATACAAAGATGAAACTTTAACTTTTAAACATCGTTTCTTCGGAGCCTTAACAAAAAATGACAGTATAAATTATATAGAAAATTTAACTGAAGATATGGAAAAAAGATATTTTATTAAAGGGCGACCTGGAACCGGAAAATCCTCTTTATTGAAAAAAATAGTTTCTGCCTGCCAAAAAGATGGGCTTTCTGCCGAAATTTACCATTGTTCCTTAGACCCTGAAAGCCTCGATATGGTTATAATTCCATCTCTCAAAACCTGTATTTTTGATGCAACCTATCCTCACGAAATTTTCCCATCTAAAGAAACAGATATAATTCTTGATATATACCAGCAAGCTTTGAGTTTAGATACAGACCAAGTTTTATTTGATGAAATCTCTCCTATAAATAATAAATATGCACGGCTTTTAGAGGAGGCTCGCCTAATCTTAGAGGATATAGATTTTCTACATCGAAAACTTGAAGATATATATGTTCAATCAATGGATTTTACAATTATAAATCAAATCACTAATGATATTATTGATGAAATAGAGGATTTATTTTATCAATAAATACAATA
>JAZNCG010000226.1:0-9766 GCA_045587405.1 Ructibacterium sp.
CACCCAATGGGTTAATCTGGTCCATAAACTGAGATAACTGAGAAGAGCAGAAAAACTCTTTCACAGCAGATGTTACAGGACGGATATTTATAAGAGTCTGAGGTGTTATAACATCTAAGTCTTGAATTGTCATACGCTCACGAACCACACGCTCCATACGGGACAAACCGATACGGAACTGGTTCTGTAGCAACTCTCCGACACTACGCAGACGACGATTTCCCAAATGGTCAATATCGTCTATTTCCCCAACGCCGTTTGCTAAATTTCCTATATATGAAATAGACGCAATAATGTCATCTATTAATATGTGCTTAGGAATAAGCTCATCCTTACGAGCACGAAGTTCGTTCTTGAACTCATCTGAATCCACATCGGGATACTGCTCTAAAATTTCGTGAAGGATAATCTTTCTTACAGGTTCTGTAATTCCGTACTCTCTTGGATTGTAGGTAACATAATTTTTAAGGTCTACCATACCATTTGAGATAACCTTTGTTCTTGTTCCATCTACATCCAAAACAATATCATTAACCTCAGCTTTTTCCAAAGCCAAAGCTATATCCTTTGTAATAACATCGCCCTCTGCAACAATAATCTCACCTGTTTCAGGGTCAGCAACCGTCTGTCCCGACACAAATCCTATAATTCTGTTTGCAAGACGAAGCTTTTTATCAAACTTATAACGACCAACCTTTGCCAAGTCATAACGCTTAGGGTCAAAGAAAAGGTTTGTTATAAGAGATTGAGCACTATCAACTGTAGGAGGTTCACCCGGACGAAGCTTTCTGTAAACTTCAAGCAAACCTTCCTCCATAGTAGAGGTGGTATCCTTTTCCATAGTAGCCAAAAGTCTTGGGTCTTCTCCAAATAGCTCTGTAATCTGCGCATCAGTTCCAAATCCCAACGCACGAATAAGAACCGTTACAGGAATTTTTCTGTTACGGTCTATACGAACATAGTAAATATCATTACTGTCTGTTTCATATTCAAGCCATGCACCACGATTAGGAATAACCTGAGATGAGAATAGTTTTTTTCCAACCTTGTCAAATTCTTGAGAATAATACACGCTTGGTGCACGAACAAGCTGAGATACGATAACACGCTCTGCTCCATTAATAATAAATGTTCCTGCAGGTGTCATCAAAGGGAAATCTCCCATGAATATCTCCTGTTCTTTAACCTCGCCGGTCTCTTTATTGATTAAGCGAACTTTAACACGCAAAGGCGCTGCATAAGTTGCATCTCTCTCCTTGCACTCCTCAATGTCATACTTAGGATTGTCCTCCAGACGATAGTCAATAAATTCCAGAATAAGATTACCAGTGTAATCTGTAATTGGCGACACATCGTGAAAAACCTCATGCAATCCTTCCTCCAGAAACCAATCGTAGGAGTTCTTCTGGATCTCGATCAAATTTGGCATTTCCAAGACCTCATCGATCTTGCCGTAACTCATGCGTGTGTTTCTGCCTAATTTCACAGGATGTACCATAAAACCGATCACCTCATTATAAATATTTTTAAATTCAAGGAACTCACCTTGAAATGTTTTGCTTTTTTAATGCACCAATCCATTTTTTTACATAAATATTAACTTTTTAAAAAAGGCTTGATTCTTGCGAAAAAATGTGCTATACTACCCTTGTTTTGGTGCTTTCAAAAGGATGTCAAAACGAGAAATACGCAAAATCTCTCACTATAAATAGATAATCATTATACCATGTATAAAACTGCTTGTCAATAGCTTTAATGTTAAATTAATCTTATAAACTCTCCCAAAATAAATACATAAACTTTAGATATATTTGTATCATTTGGCAACATTATATATTTTTGGAAAGGAATGACTTGATGAAAAATTCGGATTTATTATGCTATAGAGGATGTAAAAAATTTATACTACAATGGATTGGGGCAATTACAGCCCTTTTTGTTTTCTGCGAACCCGTTACCGCTTTATGTGCTGTTTTAGGACAGCAAACCTCGGGAAAAAGTGTACAGTACGCCCAAGGCACAATCTTTTCTACCAACACCTTTTATGATTCAGGTGTTGGGCAGCAAACCGAACACTATGTAACATACACTCCAAATCAGGATGTTGTACCTATCCTTACCAACGGAAACTCCCTTTATGGCAAGAGAACCTTAATTCAGGAAAACAACAACCTTGTTAATAAGGGTATAAACTCCGCTATTGGTATGAACGCAGACTTCTTCTCTTTTCAGACAGGAGTGCCTATGAGTAATGTTATTATTGACGGAAAGGTCATCTCAAAGGATGCAGGCTGGTTGCCCGCTGTAGGCTTTAGAGCCGATGGCTCTGCCTTTATGGGAACTATGCCAATTACTACAACCCTTTCAACGGATATCGGGGCTATAAATATAGAATGTATAAATAAGTACAGACAACCCTATTCCCTTTATCTCTACACCGACGACTTTGCAGATAATACCCATTCCCACGACAGTGGACGGGATATCGTTTTAGGTTCTGTCAGCGGAGATATAACTTTGGAAAGTTCGATTACCGCTGTTGTAGAAAGTGTCACCGACAATTCAGGCTCCGTGCCAATTCCCGATGGAAAGCTGATACTCAGCGTATCTGCAGCTGCCTCTCAGGATATCAAGGACAGATTGAACACTCTTACTGTTGGGACAAAAGTAACCATATCAACTAAAATTGCCAACCAGGACACTCGCTGGCAGGAAGCCATATACGCTCTTGGTGCAACAGGCGGAAAGCTTATAACCAATGGGCAGTTAGACTACGCCGACGACTCTGCCGCTCCCAGAAGCGCCATAGGTATTCGTGGTGACGGAAGCATTATTTTCTACACCATTGACGGCAGGCAAAGTGGCTACAGCTATGGTGTGCGAAAAGCCACCCTTGCCAAACGCCTTCTGGAATTGGGTTGTATCGAAGCAATAAACTTAGACGGCGGAGGTTCTACCTCTATAGGAGGTGTCTTGCCCGGCACTTACGATTTTAAAGTTTTAAACTCCCCCTCAGACGGAGGATTACGAAGCTGTGCTAATTTCTTTTTCCTAAAGAAAAATAATCCGCCCAGTGGCATACCATATATAATGAATGTTTCCCATTGGGGTATACCAATTTTGTCGGGTTCCTCTGTTCAATTGAACATAGATAGCGTATACGACAGTTCCTTCGGTCCTGCTACCCTTACCGAACCCGTTTTATACAGCTTGCAAAAAGACGCCTCTACCGCCGCTCCATCGGGACTTAAGACCTCCGTTACAGAAAGCGGGTATGTCACTGCCCGAGGCAACGGAGATGTCTACATTGTTGCAAAAAGCGGAAATGCAGAAGGAAGCACTATGTTGAGAGTTGTTGCAACTCCCGACGAATTAAAGATATATAACGCCGATACCAAAGAGCAGATTAAAGAGCTTGTCTTTGAACCCGGAGAAACCATAAATCTTTCTGCCACGGCTTTTTGGGGTGGTCAGGCTATGATAGTTGCCCCCGAAAGCTTTACATGGCGAGTTGTAAGCGACGGGCATTCCATAGGAGGCATAACCAACAACGGAACATTCTCTGCCTCGGCTCATAACGGAGCAACAGGAATTGTTGCTGTAAACGCAGGGCTGTGTACTCTGGAAATTCCCGCACGAATATTAGAAATTGGGGAAACCAAAACTCCTGACAGCTACCCCCAAATCCAATACGAGATTGACGATTACGAAATATCAGCTATCATTCAAGACGAGAGCGACTCAATAACCAAAGATAATATCACCTTGGCAATAGACGGAATTCCTACCGACTTCGACTATGACACAGAAACAAATCGTCTTTCTTATGCCTTAGAGGAGAACTTTTCTCTGTTCTACCACAGAATAACCATAATTGTTACAACTTCTTATGGCGCCAGCTCAATTGAGTCCTTTGACTTCGGCGACCTTGCTGATCTTGAAAGCAAATTCCCCGACACCGACGGGCATTGGGCGGAAGATTATATAAGCTACCTCTCCTCTTGCGGAGTTGTAAAAGGAAGTGACGATGGAAATTTCCACCCTGACAGTAGTATGAACAGAACAGAGTTTGCCATAATGCTCTGTAACTATTTAGGGATTGACCCCTTAGAGTATCAGTCTGTTATTCTTCCTTTTACAGATACAAATGACATTCCTTGGTGGGCAATAAATAATGTAAAAGCGGTTTATCAATTGGGTTTAATGCAAGGGCAGTTGACGGATTACGGAGTTGAATTCAGCCCGAGCAAAGATATTCAGAGAATTGAGTATGCAATTACAATAGAAAGATTGCTTCCAAAAGGCTTGGCATCTGCTCCTATTGTCGCAACCGACGAAGGCGATATCCCATTTTGGGGAAAAGAAAGCATGAAGATTGCAACAGCCCAGGGAATTTTAAACGGATACCCCGATGGTTCTTTAAGACCCCGACGAAGTGTAACCCGTGCTGAAGCAATAAAAATTTTCTACACTGTATTTGGCATAGGAAAATAAAGCAATAGAAAAGAGTCTGCGACAAAATTTTGCCACAGACTCTTATTTTATGCACCTTTAACCTCTTACAAGACCTGTAAGCCCTGTTCTCACCAGTTCATTTACATGATACTGCTCCATCATAGCAATAAACGCACTTATTTTATTGGGTGCACCTGTCAATTCTGCCGTCATATACTCAGGCGAAATATCCACTATGCTCGCCCTGAATATGTCACAAACCTGCATAACTCCCGCAGTATCACCTGTACAAACCTTAACTAAAACATGTTCCCTTAGTACCGCTCTATCCTTATCAAGCTCAGTTATCTCTATAACATTTTCAAGCTTTGCTACCTGATGCTTAATTTGGTCCAGAGTATTTTCATCTGCCTTTGTTACTATTGTCATACGGGAAACATCAGGGTTTTCAGTCACTCCAACAGACAAGCTATCTATGTTATACATCCTCCTTGAAAACATTCCGGATATACGGCTTAAGACGCCGGCATGGTTTTCAACTAATATTGATAAAACATGTGTTTCAGGCATATTCTATTCCTCCTCAATTATCTATCTTAATCTTCATTATTGGAAACTCTATAGATTCCCCACTTGGAACCATAGGCACTACAGCCCTCTCAGCAGGGATAATACAGTTTATAACCGTAGGTTGTTTTCTGTTTGCCAATGCCTCCTTAACAGCATTCTCCATCTCCTGGCGATTTGTAACCGTAAAAGCATTAGCTCCCAAGCCTTTAGCTACCATATCATAGTCTGTCTTTTTATCCAATATTGTCTGGGAGTACCTTTTTTCGCAAAACAGCCACTGCCATTGGCGAACCATTCCCAAAGCATTATTGTTCATTATAACCTCAATTATAGGTAACTCTTCCTTGGCGGCTGTTGACAACTCATTCATATTCATATGAAAGCAACCATCACCCGTAACATTTATAACAATCTTATCAGGATTTGCAATCTGGGCGCCTATTGCCGCTCCCAAGCCATAACCCATAGTTCCCAAACCACCTGAGGAAATAAAATGTCTTGGCTTATCTATACTGTAAAACTGCGCTGTCCACATCTGATGCTGTCCTACATCTGTAGTCACAATGGCCTCTCCCGCTGTCATATTATAAAGAGTTTCTAATATACACCGAGGGGTAAGTTCATTTCCTTTAGAATGTCCTATAGGATATTCCTCTTTCCATCGGGTAATCTTATCCATCCATTCTTTACGCTCCTGCTTTTTAAGCATAGCGATAATTTTTTTCAGGACCGCCTTTGCATCTCCAACCAAATAGCTGTCGGTCTTAACATTTTTATCTATCTCTGCTCTGTCAACATCTATATGAAGAACTTTAGCATTTTGAGCAAATGTATCAGTATTACAAGTAACTCTATCGGAAAAACGAGCACCAATGGCAATAAGCAAATCACACTCGTTTACAGCAAGAGATGTAACCTTTGTTCCGTGCATACCAATCATCCCCGTAAAAGCAGGATGCTTTGAAGAAAATGCGCCAAGCCCCATAGCCGAAAGAGTTACAGGCGCATCAATACAATCCCTGAACTCCAATAGCTCTTCAGATGCCTCCGCAGCAATAATGCCTCCCCCTGCATATATCAAAGGTTTTTTTGACTTTTGAATTAACTTAACAGCTTTTTTAAAATCTTTATCATCAGAAAGAATTTTATTATGATTGTTAACAGATGGAACAATTCTCTCAAAATCCGCCATCTGTATGGTTGCATCCTTTGTTATATCAACCAAGACAGGTCCGGGTCTGCCGGAGGCCGCAATTTCAAAAGCCCGTCTGATAGCCGTTGCAATATCCTCCGCCTTTTTAACCAGAAAATTATGCTTTGTTATAGGCATGGTTATACCTATAATGTCAATTTCCTGAAAACTGTCTTTTCCAAGAAGGTCTGTGCTTACATTACAAGTAATGGCAACCATAGGAACAGAATCCATAGCCGCAGTTGCAATACCTGTAACCAAATTAGTCGCCCCCGGGCCTGAAGTTGCAAAAACAACCCCAACTTTTCCCGTGCTCCTTGCATATCCGTCTGCCCCATGGGCAGCACCTTGCTCATGGGCTGTAAGTATATGACGAATGCTTCCCGAATACTTATATAAGGAATCATATACATTCAAAATAGAGCCTCCGGGATAACCAAACACAATATCCACGCCTTGCTCTAACATACACTCAATAATAATATCCGCTCCCGTCATTAACACCTTGCCCACGCTCCTTCCTATCCAATAGAACTGCTAATTCACTAATTATACAAGATTGTTAGCAATCTGTCAACTCTACCTATAAAAACCTATAACTTTATTTTCTGTGGAATAATTTTTTGTTAATATTTCGCACAAAAATTAATTTTTGTGCGATACAAAATGGGCAAGCTTGCAAACTTGCCCACCATATAAATTATAAATTTTTTAGCCACCTTTATTTTATAATCTGTTGTACCATAACCGAAAATATCTGTCAACATACTCAGAAAAACTATTATCTCCGCTCAAACTTGCGTTTCTGGTGCAACGAAAAACATGTCTTGCGTGTGATGAGAGACACGCCGTATGGTTTGCTCATACAAAATGAGAGCCTGGTATGACTCTTCTTTTGTGGTGCTATTTTAACTACATTCATACAATCTTAACATAGTTGCTATGGCTTGTTCAACGCTATATGCATCCAATGGAGCAAATTTTTTTTCAGAAACCCCTTTCATAATTCCCATTGCATTCATGCATGCAACAGAATCTTTTGCCCAATTTGATATAGCGGTCTCATCGTCATATAATTTATTAGTATCTGTCTTTTTAATAGTTTTATTTCCTAAAAATTCAGCAGTTCTGTAAAGAATCGTTGCAGCCTGTTCACGAGTAATAAATTTATCAGAAGCAAATGTTCCATCGCCCATACCATGAATAATACCCATAGCAACTAAAGTATTAACTCTCGAATCTAAACAATCTGTAAATTTATTTTCATTACCTACACTTATTCCTTTTTCTAATACTATATTTTCCATCGCCATACCAATACCCATTCTTGAATCTGTGTTTGGATTAAATTCAGTTGCTATAAGACGATATGCAAGCTGGCAAAATTCAAGCCTTGTAATCGGCTGAATATATTTATCTGATAACTCGTATATCATTAAATTACAGGCTGCTGCTTTTTCTATTTCTGGGCCTGCCCATTCGCTAACACCATTCAAATTCAACAAATTATTTTGGGGAATTTCTACATCATCATTCTGTGTATATTCTCTCTGATTTTCACCCTTATACTCAACCTCTTGAATTTCTCTAAAATAAGTATAATTCAAGGTCATATCAGCACTGATAAGTGAACCTCTGGAATTACTTATAACAGGTAAATACCATACATAATTTTGTCTTACTTTTCCGTGTGATTCGTATGGCTCTCCATACTTACCGGCAATAATGCCTCCATTTGAATATACAGTATACGATTTGCTTTTATCTTTATTCCAAAACTTTACATAATTACCCGAAATATCAAATGCCGATAAAGGAGCTATAACTCGCTCATAATTAAAATCCCAATAAACTTTTAACCAACTCATCAAATCATCATAATCAATATCCGCACATCTTTTTTCAGTATTATTTACAATTACACCGCTTGTAATTTCGTTTATATCATCTACCCCTATAACATTTTGAAAAGTCATAAAAGGCAACATTGATAAAGATTGCTTAAAATCAATATAGATTTGATGTGTTTCTATGTTCCAGTCATACTCCCCATATTTTGCAAGCTCATCGCTTTGAACAAGTACTGTTCCATTTTCCAACTCAAATACATTAGCAGGAATATCCGAATCTATATATACCTCAGCATTTGTTCTGTAAACATCCAAGACATCTGGTGAGGATGGTACTTCTTCAGAACGAATGCCCTTTTTTTCATTTCTTTTAACGGTATATATCTTTTTCACATTATCTGTGCCTTCATCCCGTAAACTCATATAAACATCAAAACCATAATCATCAAGTTCATCAACTTTTACATATACAAAGCCGTTTGGAAGCTGCGCAGCAGGAATAGAGTTTCCATCAATATAAAGTATATTATCCTTAATAATCGTCTCCCCTACATACTGTTCAGCAGCCAAAGAATAAATTTGAAAATTTGTTATCCCAAAAATCAATATCAAAGAAAACATTAATAATTTTTTCATTATATTCCTCCATAACACGACAACAAGGCAGAGGGATACCCCCTGCCTTTTATGTCAATTCAATCGCTTTAAACTGCAAAATAGCACCTCTGCTACCCAATGCTAAGTGCGAATAAGTAAATTCTATATCAACATAACCACTTCCACTTTCAAGTCTGTTATGTGTAAAGAAATTCCATCTATTGCTACTTGCAGAGCTTTGATTACTTAAAAATTTGGAACATCCATTTAATGAAGCCAAGCCCGCAAAATGCGAAACATTATTACTAATCAAGTAAGCCTTAATTTGAACTGGGTTTCCTGACGTGTTCCTAAATCTAAATGACATTTTATACTGATATCCATAGTTTCCGATATTATTTGTAACAGGTATTTTATCATCTGTAGCATACATTGTTATTCTTTCATCACTGCTTCCCCATCCCTGATACGGATTTGAGATTCCATAGAAAAAAGAATGTTCATAGGATACAAGTGCATCTGCCATATTTATATTAACTCTTTCAGATGTCAAAGAATAACAATTTGAATACCCCGAATATGTTGACTGCGATGTATTCCATGATATGTCACTTGCATTTGAAGAAATAGCATTTATATTTTTACAAATATAAACAGCTATTACAAAATCACCTGTAACTGTAAATTCACCAAAATAATCCAAGAAAGAATAACCTTGAGAAGTGCCATATTTGGTTATATCTTTTACAACAAGCCACTCAGATGTATTTCCTGCCACCGACACGGAACCACTACGATTTACAAAAAAATCCTCCCACGCAAGACCTGGATTATTCCATTCAGATGATGAAGCTTTAT
Organism: Ructibacterium sp.; assembly: GCA_045587405.1. Classification (GTDB taxonomy): domain Bacteria; phylum Bacillota; class Clostridia; order Monoglobales; family Monoglobaceae; genus Ructibacterium. The sequence continues at coordinate 9,523 of JAZNCG010000226.1, forward strand.
TATTATACCCTTCATGAACCTTTGTGAAAGTTATTGTACCATTATTAGGATTATAAACCCTTATTGCCAATTTAAACGGACCACCTGTAAGATTGTCCAAATGATGTGTTACATATATCAACAATTTCGATTTATTATTAGCGGTAACTTTCGTTAAGTAAACTGGAGTAGTTCCATCTCCCAAGTGGTTATTATTTATATATTCAGGATAATTAGAATACACAAATAATTCATTACTTCCCGG
>JAZNCG010000227.1:0-28073 GCA_045587405.1 Ructibacterium sp.
AAAGTTGTTTATCAATATTGCTCCGATTGAAATAATCAATAATTCACTAATCATTATTAGCTTCCCCCTTATTCTTTCTCTTTGCAGCAATTATGTTTATAACCGCCAAAATTGTGCCCAATGCAAGAAAGGCGCCAGGTGGCAATATCATAATTGATACCGCTTGGAAACTTTCGCCCAGCACAGGAATTCCTGCTATTGCACCCGCTCCTAACAATTCCCTGACAAATGCGATAATTGTTAAAGCGACTGTAAAGCCGAGTCCCATTCCCAAACCGTCTAAAGCAGATGCAAAAACTCCGTTTTTAGAGGCATATGCCTCTGCTCTGCCAAGGATAATACAGTTTACAACAATCAATGGTATATATATTCCAAGACTTCCCGCAAGGGCAGGAGCATAGGCCTTTAAAAGCATTTCTACCATGGTTGTAAACCCTGCTATTATAACAACATATGAAGCTATCCTTATCTTCGACGGAATAAAATTTCTCAAAAGAGATATAACCAAATTTGAACATATCAAAACCGCTGCTGTAGAAAGTCCCATTCCTATTGCATTGATAACTCCTGTTGTAACAGCCAAGGTCGGGCACATTCCCAAAAGGAGAACAAAGGTGGGATTTTCAGTGAAAATTCCGTTAAAAAAGGGTTTAAATTTTGAATTTTTCATCTTATTTTCCTCCCTTTCCAAACTCTGCCGCATCCAGCGCAGTATTAACAGCCTTTGTTACAGCCTTAGAAGAAATTGTTGCTCCTGATACCGCCTGAATTTGGTTTTCTTTGGGGGAATTTTTAACAACCTCTATCCCCTTCTGCATATTATTAAACTGATTTATAAATCCATCTTCACCCGTCTTTGCACCAAGCCCCGGAGTTTCACTCATAGCCATAATCTTTGCTTTTTTAACCTTTAATTCATCGGTTATACCAACCATAACCCTTATATCGCCGCCGTAGCCCTCGCTACATACAACCTCTACAACAAAACCACCATCAGAACCTTTATAAAGGGAGTTTACAACAACACCCGAAATTTCTGCCGCAAAAGATTCTATCTCTATTTTCTCAAAGCCTTTTGCATCGGGAAGAACCTCTCCCATAGCCTTTTCAAAGGTTTTTTGGTTGTTCCCTGCTATAATCGGTTTTGTAACCATATTAACCGCCGCAAGCATAACCGCAATAATGGCAGATATAAGCAATAGTTTTAATGTTAAGCTTAAAATTTCGTTTTTATTTCCCATACTATTCTGCCGCCTTTCTGCCCGAAACGCCATATCTTTTCGGAGCTGTAAATCTCTCAATAAGAGGGGTGGCAACATTCATAAGTAATATAGAGTAAGACACGCCCTCAGGGTATCCTCCCCAGAGTCTTATAAGCACTGTTATTATTCCGCAACCTATACCAAACACAATCTGCCCTTTAGGGGTAGTCGGCGTTGTTGTATAGTCCGTTGCCATAAAGAATGCACCAAGCATCAATCCGCCTGATAAAATCTGGTATAGCCAATCACCTGCAAACAACCCTTGACTTCCACCAAAAATCCATGTTCCAAGAGCAACCGTTCCTATAAACAACAGGGGAACTCTTACTCTTATAACCCTACATATAACCAACCAAAGAGCACCTATCAATATTGCAAGAACAGAGGTTTCTCCTATACAGCCACCGCATCTTCCCAAAAACAAATCCATATATGATGGCAGATTTTCGCCCTGAGCATATACAGCCAATGGCGTTGCCGAGGTCACGACATCTACAGTATTAAACAGCGGAATTTCCGCTCCTGGCTGTGGCCATGTTGTCATAGCCAACGCCCATGAAGCCAGCAAAAACGCTCTTCCCGCCAAGGCAGGGTTCATAAAATTATGCCCTAAGCCTCCAAAAAATTCCTTTACAAATATTATGGCAAAAAACGAGCCAATAACTGGTATCCACAAAGGAACAGATGCAGGCATATTAAATGCCAACAACATTCCCGTAACAACCGCACTGAAATCCCCGATAGTTACTGGCTTTTTCATAATTTTCTGCCAAAGCCCTTCAAAAATAACCGACGACAACACGGATATTATCGTAACAACCAATGCTCTATATCCAAACACTATGTATCCTGCCAAAAGGGCAGGCAATAGAGCCATGGCAACATTTATCATAATTTTTCTCACAGAATCCTTCGCCATAATATGCGGAGCGTGTGATACAATAAGTTTTTCTCCCATAGCTTTCCTTTCCTTTCCCTATTTAGCCTTGTTTTGCGCGTCTCTCATCTTGATTTTTGCAACCTTAATCTGTTGAACCTGCCTTCTCTTAGACGGACATATAAATGCACAGCTTCCACACTCTATGCAATCAACAATATTCAACTTCTCAAGCTTTTCATAATCACTACTGCGAGATGCCATATCAAGGAGATTAGGTTGTAGTTTCATAGGACATACATAAACACATTTTCCGCATCTCAAACAGGGGAGCTCCTCCTCAATTTCAGAGGCTTTCTTTCCTAAAGCCAATATCCCCGACGAACCTTTTATAACAGGTACATCAGTATTTGGAACCGCAATACCCATCATAGGACCGCCCATTATAACCTTCCCAACCTCTTTGGTCAAACCGCCCGATTGCTCTATAACATAAGAAAATGGCGTTCCTATTCTTACCATAAAGTTATTAGGCTCTTTTATAGCATCGCCACCTGTTGTAACAATTCTCTTTATAACAGGCTCGCCAAATGCAACCGCTCTGTATATAGCCCCAAAGGTATCTGTGTTTGCAACAACACAGCCCGACTGCCATGGCAACTGCCCCGGCTTAATCTTCCTGCCCGTTATAGCCTTTATTAGTTGTTTTTCAGCACCCTGAGGGTACTTGGTCTTTAAGGCTACAACATGAATTTTTGCATCTTTAAAATTCTCCGCCTCTGCCTTTAAGTGGGCAATAGCATCAGGCTTATTGTCCTCTACGCCCATATACCCTTCTTTAAGACCGAAAATCTTCAAAACTATTGCAATACCCTTGAAAATCTGCTCTGCATTTTCAAGCATAGCCCTATAATCCGAAGTTAGATACGGCTCGCACTCCGCTCCGTTTACAATAACATAATCTATCTTAGCTTCCTCCGGTGGGGACAGCTTAACATGAGTCGGGAATGTAGCACCACCCATACCAACAATACCTTTATCAAAAACACAATCCACTATTTCCTTAGGAGAGAGCCCTGAATAATCCCTCTCTGTATCGGATATTTCCTCCGACAGAGTGTACAAACCATCGTTTTCAATAATTACAGCCTCTGTATATACTCCGCTTGGGTGAAGTCTTTTTTCAATAGCCTTAACCTTTCCCGAAACCGAAGAATGTATATTTGCCGAAACAAAACCCCCTGCTTCGGCTATTTTTTGTCCAACCAAGACCGTATCCCCAACCTTAACACAGGGCACACTGGGCGCACCTATATGCTGAGAAACAGGGAAAATCATTTCCTGAGGAGCTTGTAATTGTATAACAGCCTTGCTGAGAGTTGCCTCCTTATTTCCTGGGGGGTGAACACCACCACGAAATGTTTTCATTATGCTTCCTCCTTTTTCCATTCATCTTTTATTCATAACAACATTATAAGTATACTCCTAAAACACGCGTTTTGTCAAGCAAAATCCAGTTTTTTCATTGTTAAGTTTTTATCAATTTCGCCACCTATTTTGCAATATACTTTCATATATGCTATTGACTTTTCGAGGATTTGTTTTATAATTATATAGTAGAAAATGTTAGTTTTTGGTTTATGGGAGGTAAATATGAATTTTGATTTCAGATACATAAAAAGTGAACTTTCAAAAATTAAATTGCCACTAAAAATTAAGAGAAATTCCTCGTTCAACAACCCTACCTATCGTCGCAGGCGTTGGACTTTAGGCGGGATTGGAATTTTAATTCTTTTAATCATCATAATCTCGGTTGCATCTTCATCGAATGACCACCCTTCAGAAGAGGTTGCTGCAATTCCGCAGGCAACTCCAAAGCCCGCTCCGAATATTCCCCCTGCCTCAGCAGAAAATGATTTGTTAGAGATTGCTACAAAGCCTATAAAAGAAGGTAGCAAATTCTGTTATCTAACCTTCGACGATGGTCCGAACACCACCATAACCCCGGGTATTTTAGATGTTTTAAAGGAGCAGAATGTTTCTGCTACATTCTTTATGTTGGGCAAATACGCTCAGGCAAATCCCGACATCGTAAAAAGAGTTCACCAAGAGGGACACCTCCTTGCCAACCATGGATATAGCCACAACTATGATATTATATATGAAAATGCGGAAAAATTCTGGGAAGAGGTTGAAAAGACCCACAAAACTCTTACAGATATTTCAGGAGAAGAACCCTTTAAGCTTTTCAGGTTTCCTGGGGGAGGTCATAACACAGGAGAAAACGGAGCTAAGAAGCAAGACTACAAGAAAATTCTTCAGGATAAAGGCTTTTACTTTGCCGATTGGAACGCCTTAAACGGAGATACCGAGGGACACTCGGTCCATCCCGAAAAGCTTTTGAACAGGATTAAGGAAACTGCAAAGGCAGATAACATCGTCGTTTTGATGCACGATGCAACCACAAAAGCTACAACCGTTGAAGCTCTGCCGAATATTATTCAGTATCTCAGAGAGCAAGGCTACGAGTTCAAAAGACTTGACCAGGTTGAATATTACGACAACACCAATGCAGAAAAGCCTGGCGATATGGTTATGTAACGACAAAAAGATGCGTGAAAATCACGCATCTTTTTTGTATTGCTATTTTTATATTACGCTTTATTAATTGAACCGAAAAGTTCCATCTTTTCTTTAACAATCTCCTTGATTGCTTCGCATCCCGGAGCCAAAAGCTTTCTTGGGTCAAATCCTTTTCCTACAAGGTCTTTTCCCTCTTCAATATACTTCCTTGTAGCCGCCTGGAAGTATAACTGACACTCAGTATTTACATTGATTTTTGCAACTCCCAATGATATAGCCTTCTGAATCATATCAGCAGGAATACCTGTTCCGCCATGAAGAACCAAAGGAAGGTCGCCTATAAGCTTTTTGGTTTCACCCAATGCATCAAAGTCCAATCCTTTCCAGTTTTCAGGGTACTTACCATGGATATTTCCAATTCCTGCTGCCAGGAAATCTACGCCTAAATCTGCAATAGTCTTACATTCGTTAGGGTCTGCAATTTCTCCTGCGCCAACAACTCCATCTTCTTCTCCGCCGATAGAGCCAACCTCTGCCTCAATAGAAATTCCCTTTTCGTGACAGATATTTACAAGCTCAGTTGTCTTTGCTTTGTTTTCCTCAATCGGAAAATGAGAACCATCGAACATAACCGAAGAAAAACCTGCTTCAATACACTTTAAACAACCATCATATGAACCATGGTCAAGATGAAGAGCAACAGGAACAGTTATTCCCAAATCCTCTATCATAGCCTTAACCATAGCTGCAACAGTTTTAAATCCTGTCATATACTTTCCTGCTCCCTCGGAAACCCCAAGAATTACAGGAGAGTTGTTTTCCTGAGCTGTTTGAAGAATAGACTTTGTCCACTCCAGATTATTGATATTGAACTGTCCTACAGCATATTTGCCTGCAACAGCTTTTTGTAACATTTCAGTAGCTGATACTAACATGTTATTTCCTCCTTGTATAAAAAGTGTAATTTAATTATTTTCAAAATCATACCAATGATTAACCGTAAACTTATCCTTGTTTTCGGATTGAATCGGTATTATTACTCCAAGCCCTATGCTGTTATGCATAAAGCTGTCAAAATTCGTCATATAACCATGTTCTCCGCTTAAATCCTCATATTCCCTCAAGGATGAATATGGGTAATCATCTTTATTTTTGCCTTCGACGCATTCTAAATCCGAATGCCTGAAAGCAATACGCAACATACGAAGATTTTTACGATATTTAGAACTTTAGGTAACCTCGAAGGCTTTTTTGTGTTGTCTGCACAAACTGGTGCAGTTCAAATCGTTGCGACCCTTTATTTAGAGTGATAAACTCGTTTTCTTTTATTCGCTTTTCAGCCTTTTCTTTATGACAGAAATTATCCAATATGCAAGAGGAGTTCCCGCAAGGGACTCCATAAGGAGCTTTGCAAAATACTGAATTACAATCATTGAAAAGATGTCCTTAACAGGGCTGGTTCCCAAAAAGGCAATCAAAACAAAAATCGTCGTATCAATGGCATAGCCTACCGCAGAGCTTCCTATCAGTCTTATCCACAACTTTTTCTCACCTGTTTTTTCCTTTATCTTTTCCAGAACCCAGGCATTGGCAAGCTCCCCTGCTAAAAATGCCGCCAAAGAGCCTACAACTATCCTCGGCACATATCCAAAAATTAAGGAATAGGCTTTTGTTGTTTCTTCCATATACTCAGGGGCAGGCAAATACACGCCGATTGTTGTTGAAACAACCATAATTATATTACAGAAAAAGGTCAAAAATATAACCTTCTTCGCATTCTTAAAGCCCCAGACTTCCGTTAGCGCATCCCCCAGCATATAGGCAAAAGGGAATGTTATCGTCCCTGCATCAAACAGAGCAACTCCTTTTATTGATATTACCTTAACCGCCATAACATTAGAGGCCAGATATATAGCCGTTAGTATGCAGGCTACAACTGTCAACATCGTAAAGTCTTTCTCTCGGTTTTTTACAGGGTTTTCCGATACCTGATTTTTCATATTAATAAATTCCTCTCATTCTTATTACTTTCCCAAAACCATTACAGATTGTAGTATTTATCAAACTCTGCAGGGTGAGGAATTGCCGCCAATTCGCGACACTCTGCCCTCTTGGTTTCTATAAACTTATCAATCATAAATTCAGGGAATACTCCGCCTGCTGTAAGATAATCATGGTCTTTTTCCAAAGCATCTAATGCTTCATCAAGAGATGTTGGCAGATGCTTTAGCTTTGCCTTTTCCTCATCACTTAATTTATATAAGTTCATATCATATGGACCCCAACCATTTTCATGTGGGTCAATCTTATTTTTAATACCATCTATACCCGCCATCAATATAGCCGCGTAGCAGAAGTATGGATTACAGGTTGCATCAGGATTTCTAAGCTCAAATCTTCTCAATTCAGGAGATTTTGCATATGCAGGTATACGAATAACCGCACTTCTGTTAGAGGTTGCATATCCAACAGTAACCGGCGCTTCAAACCCCGGAACAAGACGCTTGAAAGAGTTTGTGCTCGGATTTGTCAAAGCACAGAGAGATGCAATATGCTTAAGCAGACCACCCATAAAATAGTGAGCCTCTTTGCTGAGATTAGAGTATCCATTATCATCAGAGAATACAGGTTTTCCATCTTTTAACAAGAGCATATGCACATGCATACCATTTCCTGCCTCTCCAGCTACAGGCTTTGGCATAAAGGTTGCAGAAAGACCATATTTTCTTGCCGTGTTGTGGATTATATACTTAATCATCATTGTTGCATCTGCCATCATTGACATTTTGCCAAGATGAGGTTCTATCTCAAACTGTCCTCCTGCACCTACCTCAGGGTGATGGTAGTTAAGCGGAACTCCCGCCTCCTCCATCAACATACACATTTCACTTCTTGCCTCATAGGAAATATCAAAAGGCTTTGCAATATGGTAATTCTTCTGCTTTGCAACAACATTACCACTGCCCTCTATATCACTATTCCAATGAGCCTGTTGTGCATCTAAGGTAACACCTATAGAGCTTGGGGAAATATTCCAACCAACCTGGTCGAAAAGATAAAACTCGAACTCAGGCAAAATCATCATTGTGTCTGCAATACCTGAATCCTGAAGATATTTCTCTGCTGCAAGAACAATGTTTCTCGGATATTGAGGAAGAGGACGATTTTCGGGGTTATCTATTATCATTGCATTACCCGTCATAGAAAGAGTCGGAATTTGGCAGAATGGGTCAATCAAGGCAGTATCAGGGTCAGGAATAAACACCATGTCACTCTTTTCCACCACTGCATAACCATAGTTTGACGCATCAAAACCTATGCCATTCTTCATAACATCTTCGTTAAAATTCTTCGCGGGGATTGTAACATGACGGAACTGTCCGCTAAAGTCCACCATCTTAAAATCCACCATTTTTATGTCGTTCTCTTTTATGAACGCCATAATTTCTTTCACTGTCTTTTTCATCAGTATTCCTCCTTGTATTTCCTTTTAATTTATTTTCCTTTAAACAGAGTTCCCACAGATTTTCCTTGAACAATGTCATAGAGATTTTGGGGGTTTTGACCGTTAGTTATAACCATATCTATTCCGCTTTGAGAAACAAGCTCTGCTGCATTCAGCTTGGTTATCATTCCTCCTGTGCCACGACGAGTCCCCTCTCCCCCTGCACATTTGCGTATTTCCTCGGTTATTTCGTCAACAACGGGAATAAGCTCCGATTCAGGGTCTGCGGGATTTCCGTTATAAAACCCATCAATATCCGACAATATAACTAGCATATCCGCATCAACCAAGGTAGCAACATATGCCGAAAGGGTATCATTATCCCCAAACTCAATCTCATATGTAGAAATAACATCATTCTCGTTTACAATCGGGATAACCTTGTATTCCCTTATCATAGTTTCAAAGGCGTTTTTCGCGCTTAAATACCGAGTTTCATCATCAAGAACAAACTTGGTAAGAAGCACCTGACCCGTATTATAACCATACTCCTTGAAGTATTTTTCGTATATAGACATAAGGCTGGATTGCCCAATAGCCGCAAGAGCTTGCTTGCGTTTCGTGTCCGAAGGTTTTTCCCCAAGCCCTAACTTGCCGACACCAACACCTATAGCACCACTGGAAACCAAAATCACCTCTTTACCCATATTCATCAAATCAGAAAGAACCCTAACCAACACCTCTATTCTGCGAAGGTTAATCTTTCCTGTATCATGAGTCAAAGACGAGGTTCCCACCTTGACTACAATTCTGTTTATATCATTCATTGAATTTTCCGCCTTTCGTTTTACCCGTCATAAAAGGATATCATACTATAAAATAAATATCAGTCGCTACGCTTTCCCATATTTCCCGGGGGCATACCTGTTATCTTTTTAAACTGCCTTATAAAATGGTAGTAATTATTAAAACCCAACTGTTCCGCCACCTGCTCTATGGAACATTCAGACCTTGTCATCAAAAATTCCGTTCTTTGTATTCTATATAAAATCAAATCCTTTTGGAGCAAAATCCCAAAAAATTCTTATACAATAGAAAGAACGGGACTTGCTTAAAGAAACTTTTTCAGCATTCAAAGCTATCACCATATCCATTATAATACTAATAGTAGAAAAAGTCAATTTTAATTTATCTTATTTATTAACGCAAAATCAACGAAAAATCGGCAGGTTTGCTATTGAGCTGTTAAACTGCTACCGGCATGCCTTTCCAAAGAATCGCCCATAACCTGCATTCCAAACAGAAACAGGCATAATCCTCCAATTAATGTCAACACATCAAAAATATCCATATCTTCACCTCTTATCATAGTATGTCTACACTATATCATAATCACGGCAAAGATGCAGTTAAGAATGATATTTAGTAAAACCTTTTCTAATATTTTCTATCCGTCTTCGCCTCTTTTTGGTAATAACTTAATTGACAAAAATAATTTTTAATGCTAAAATGAACTCAGTTAGTATAGGCTAACCACTATAATTTGGCAGGCAGGTGAAAATATGCAGAAAGAAGAATTAAAAATTGGCGGTATGACTTGTGCCGCTTGTAGCGGGCGCATAGAGAGAGTTCTTAATAAAATGAACGGGATTGAAGAAATCAGCGTTAATTTAACTACATCTGTGGCATTTGTGACCTATGACCCTCAACAACTCACAATACAGGATATAATCGACAAAATTGTTAAAATTGGCTTTGAGGCAGAGATTTTCACAGACAATTCAAACTTAAATAATGAAGAAAAAGAGGCGAAAAATCTTAAGATTAGTCTGCTAGTTTCCGCTATTCTTACTTTTCCTCTTATCTTAGGAATGTTTTTAAGTTGGTTTAACATTCACATAATCATTCTCCATAACCCTTGGCTACAGCTTATTTTATCAACTATTGTTCAGTTTGGAGTTGGATACAGATTTTACAAGCAAGGCTTTTACTCTCTGCGTGCTAAAAGTCCTAATATGGACCTTCTTGTAGCTTTAGGTACAAGCTCGGCATACTTTTTCAGCCTTTACAACCTATTAGCAGGAAAAATAAACCCTCATACAATGGAAGGTATGTATTTTGAATCGGCTATGACCATAATAACCCTTATTCTGTTGGGAAAATTTATGGAATCCCATGCCCGCGCCAAAACTTCCGAGTCCATAAAGAAATTAATCGAGCTTCAGCCCTCTACAGCCCGCGTTATTCGCGATGGAATTCAACGAGAAGTTCCCCTTGCTGAGGTTGAAAAAGGAGATATTATTCTCGTTAAACCAGGTGAAAAAATTCCCGTAGACGGAACTGTCATTTCAGGCAACGCCACAATCGATGAATCTATGCTGACGGGTGAGAGTATTCCTGCAGACAAGGTTCAAGGAGATTTAGTCTACTGCGCCACAATAAATTTAGCAGGTGCATTTGAGCTTTCTGCCTCTAAAATCGGCATAGATACCACTCTTTCTCAGATTATAAAACTGGTTCGTAACGCACAAGGCGTAAAAGCTCCCATACAAAAGATTGTCGATAAGGTTTCCGCCATATTTGTTCCGTCTATTCTTATAATAGCTCTTGCAACATTTTTAGGTTGGCTGCTTTTTGGAGCAGAATTTGAAACCGCTTTGATCAATGCAATCTCTGTTTTGGTTATTGCTTGCCCTTGTTCTTTAGGGCTTGCCACACCCACCGCTATTATGGTTGGAACGGGGCTTGGAGCAGAGCGTGGAATACTCATAAAAGGTGGAGAACATCTGGAAACAGCCCATAAAATTTCCGCTGTATTATTGGATAAAACAGGAACGATAACCGTGGGAAAGCCCACTGTAACAGATATTTTAACTACAAAAAATCGCCAGGAAATTTTAGCCTCTGTGTCCGCAATTGAAAGTATGTCAGAGCACCCCCTTGCACAATCAATATATGAATTTGCAAAGGAAAACAATGTGACTTTTCCCACTGTTTCCGATTTTAAATCCTTAACCGGAAAGGGTGTTTCGGGAAAAATCAACAACAAATTATGGGCAATCGGCACACGAGAGCTTATGAAAGAGCTGGAAATTGATTTTAAAGAATACAACCAAAAGGCGACGGAGCTTGAAAACTCAGGGAAAACCGTTATGTTTATAGGTGCAGAGCAAGAACTTATGGGAATTATCGCCGTTGCAGATACTATTAAGCCAACATCTGCAGAGGCAGTTACTCAGCTAAATAACCTTGGCTGTAAAGTTTATATGGTAACAGGCGACAACCAAGGCACAGCGAATTTTATTGCCCAAAAGGCAGGAATTGACAATGTTTTTGCCGAAGTTTTACCAAACGGAAAGGCTAAAATTGCTACAGAACTTAAAAACGAAGGTTATGTTGTAGCAATGGTTGGAGATGGAATTAACGATGCCCCTGCTCTTGTAGCGGCAGATATAGGAATTGCTCCAACAGGTGGCACAGACATAGCCATTGATTCGGCAGATATTACTCTTATGTATGAGGATTTGACTCTTATTCCGACAGTTATCAGTCTTTCTAAAAAGACTATGCAAAAAATACGCCAGAATCTATTTTGGGCATTTGTATATAATTCAATAGGCATACCCTTTGCGGCATTCGGATTTCTTAACCCTGTACTGGCAGGGGGAGCTATGGCATTTAGTTCCTTATCCGTTGTAACAAACTCACTTTTGCTTAAAAGGTTCAAGACAGAAAAATAATTTGGTGCGTTCGCATCTGTTAAATATATCAGGAAAGGTTATGATAAATATGAAAACTGAAATTATTAAAATTGAAGGAATGTCCTGCGGACATTGTACTTCATCTGTTACCTCAGCTCTTTCGGCTTCAATGGGGGTTTCGGAAGTAGAGGTTAGTCTGGAAAACAAAAACGCCATCGTCACCTATGACGAAAGCGTTATAACTCTTGCTACTCTCTGCGATATTATCGAAGAATTAGGCTTTGAGGTTTTGCGATAAAAATACCTCTTTTATATTGAACAATACAAAGTAGCTGCAGTGGATTTCTTCCGTCTGAAAGACGAATTTAGTTTAAAAACCTCGTTCAATGAACGAGGTTTTTCTGGCTTTCGCGCACAAAACAGATGCAAACATTTTTTACTCGATGGACTTAAAATAATTTTTGATTAATTGCATTATTTCGTGACATACTAATCATAAAAAGGAGGAATACCAATGCAAGAATCAATATGGAGCGATACTGTAAAACTGCCTGCTTATGATAATCTAAAAAAAGACATCTCTACCGATGTTCTTATCATAGGTGGTGGGCTTTGCGGTATCCTTTGTGCATATTTTTTACAAAAAGCGGGTGTGGAATGTGTTATAGTTGAGGCCAACAAAATTGCATCAGGAATAACCAATAACACAACTGCGAAGATAACATCTCAACATGGTCTGATTTATTCCAATTTAATAAAAAAGATAGGATTATATAACGCTCAACTTTATTTAGCCGCACATCAATCTGCTCTATATGAGTATGAAAAACTCTGCCAAAATATAGACTGTGATTTCACAAAACAAAGTTCATACATTTATTCTGTTGATAACAGAATAAAGATTGAAAATGAAATTAACGCACTCAGCCAAATAGGATTTAAATCCTATTTTGAAGACAACATAGAAATTCCAATTAAGATTGACGGTGCCATTCGTTTTGAAAATCAAGCACAATTTAATCCATTAAAATTTATATCCGAACTTGCGAAAAATCTAAATATATACGAAAACACATTTGTTAAGGAAATAGTCTCCGGAAAAGCTATAACAGACGACAAAACAATAAGGGCAAATTCCATAATTGTAGCTACACATTTTCCCTTTATAAATAAACATGGAAATTATTTTTTAAAGCTTTATCAGGAACGCTCCTATGTGTCAGCGTTTAAAAATGCTCCATCCTTAAATGGAATGTATTTGGATGAATCAAAAAACGGTTTTTCTTTTAGAAGCTACAATGATATGCTATTGATAAGTGCAGGCAACCACAGAACAGGGAAAAACAGCCTTGCATGGAAACCTATTAATGAATTTGCCAATATACATTATCCAAAAGCCATACTTGAATACCAATGGGCTACACAAGATTGTATGAGCCTTGATAATATTGCATATATCGGTAGATATTCAAAAAATACACAAAATTTGTATGTAGCAACCGGTTTTAATAAATGGGGAATTACATCATCTATGCTTTCCGCAATGATACTTAAAGATATGATTTTAGGAGTGGAAAACGAATTTAAAAACATCTTTACTCCTCAACGAAGCATACTAAAGCCTCAACTTGTAGTAAATGCTTTTGAAACGGCTTGCAATTTTTTAATACCCACAAAAAAGCGATGCCCACATCTTGGCTGTTCTCTTAAATGGAACAAAAACGAACACACATGGGACTGCCCTTGTCATGGTTCTCGTTTCGAAAACAGTGGAAAACTTATTAACAACCCCGCAACTAAAGATTTGAAATAGGTAATCAATTTAGTATAATAAATATGCAATAGCATATAATTCGAGATGTGTAAATAAAAACTAAAGTTTTGATGAAATTTAATCCGTCTTTTATCCACCACAGGCGATTTCATCTGCATTAGCAGATTTCATCCACGAAGTGGATTTCTTCCGTCTGCAAAGACGGATTTAGTTGAAAAAAGCACCGACAAAGTCGATGCTTTTTTCTGGAAGATACGAATGGTTTAGATGCCACTTTTAATAAATCTACCATTTGAAAATTTAGATGTTCTCTGCGGAGCAGTTTCGCCTTTTTTTAGATAATTTATCCGCATAAAGCATCTCATCTGCATATCTAAAAGCTTTTTCTGGAGTATCTTTAATCAATGAATATCCTTTTGATAAATTTATCTCACCATTCTTCTCAAAACGCCTTTTGACCAAAATCAAATGCTCAACTATTTCATCTTCAGAAACATTTTCTGCCAAAACCAAAAATTCATCCCCGCCTATGCGAAAAACTTTATATTGACATGAAGAAAAAATTTCTAAAAGCAATTTAGCTACATTTTTAAGCACAAGGTCTCCTGCCAAATGACCTTTTGTATCGTTAATTATTTTAAAATCGTCAACATCAAAAAGAATTATCCACCTGAATTCTTTTTTTGTATTTGCTTTGTTTTCTTCAAGATATAAGTTGTATGCATTTCTGTTATAAATACCAGTTAAATCATCTGTAACAGCAAGTTTATGCCACATATTTGCTTCATCAACATATTTATTTTTTTCTTAAGAGAGCATATTATTGTTGAAAGCATTAATATAACTATAAGTAATATTATTATAATTGTTGTCAAAACTAATGATGTGGTCATTTTTTTCTCCTTGGATTTTTGCTATGCCGTATATGGGTATCGCTTATCTGCACAATGATTGCTATTATTCAATTAATTATACTCAATTTATTGAGTATTGTCAATACTTTGAGTATGATAAAATTTAATTGGTGATAAGAATGATTAGTTATAAACCATTTTATGATACTTTATTTAAAAAAGGTTTAACAGAATACTATTTGATTTTCAAGCAAGGTTTTTCTGCCAACACTCTTCATCGCATGAAAAAAGGAGGGGCAATAAGCACTAAAACGCTTGGTGCACTTTGTTATGTTCTCGATTGCGAAGTAAGTGATATAATTAAATTTGAAAAGGAATAGCACCTGATTATTTAAATAAATCAGGTGCTATTCTTTTGTATGAAGGTCAAGTCTGGTTCAAAACCGCTTGGTATCTAGCCTTTTGTTTCAAAACTGTTTTTTGCAAAAAGCCCTCAAACCATTGAAAAAAGCGAACAATTTAGATGTCATCTAAATCATTCGCTTTTCTTGGAAGAGCCGAATGGTTTAGATGCCTTTACTTATTTCTAAGTTTTAATATGAAACTTTTAATTATTAATCCAATTATAGAAAGTATTACTATATATATGAAAGCAATAGAAACTTCAATCAGCATAACACCTACACCCGCGCCATCATAACAAATAAATACAAAATATAGCAAACTATTAATTAAAATTCCTGCTATATTAGATATCCCAAGAAATATATTTTTAATTAAAAAATCTTTTATACCTTGTGAGAATAAGGTATTTATCAAGGATAATATAAAGATGAGAGGAACCATATATATTGCGACATATGCACCATAGTTAAAAAAAATTATAAATGGAAGTATAGCAATAAAATTAACTGATCTTAATAATATTTTTTTCATCATAACTCAACACCCCGACTTATACCAGTTTCGTTCATCCAATAAGTTTTATTTTGCTTATACAATTCATAAGAACTATTAGGAAGTAGTTTGTTTTCATATCCTATTCCTCCCGCAGATAAAATCTTTGAAGCAACATCGTCGCATTGTTGTCCAAGTAAATTATAGTCACCTGGATTTACAAACATATTCACAGCATACTGAAACATATGCTTTCCTGCTTCCATATTCGGTACATCGCACCATACAAATCTGTCATATGCAGCTTTGCCATTTTCCCAACGTCTATCTCCGTATATGGTTACTGCTTCTTTTACTTCTCCGCTTCTATCCTTAATTTCGTTTACCTCATCTGCAGATAAAACAGAAAATCTCATTTCTCCGGTATCATCCCATGGATAATTTTCAGGGCCATAGTAACTGAACAAAAATCCTTGTCCGTGCGGGTTCATAAGCAATAAAGCATTGTGACCGAATCCCCCTGCTCCCTCAGAATTATTAAGCAGAATTACATCTGTAATTCTTGTGTCAGTAACTCTCAGTGTAGCTGCTAAATCGGCTATTCGTTCCTTGTCGCCTTGCCAATGCCCGTAGGTATTTGCTCGCTCATATGCTTTGTTTAATCCTGTAAGCATTTTATATTCAGGTGAATCTGTTCCATATCTTTCTGCATCCCAATCATGCCATACACCTTCTTCATCACATCCCGTGTTTAAAATGCCCGCTATTCCTTGATTTGCAGGTTCTTGATCGTTATAGCTTGCTATTGCAACATTATTTACAGGGGTTTGGCTATCCTTATATAAATAATCTACTATATAACGATTATACATCTCCACTGCATTTTCGTCAAGAGACTAAACTATCTGCTTATATCTATCAAGTCCTACTATTTGTGCGCACCACCATCCGTAATTGGCGTTTGGATCTTTTAGTGGTCTGTCGCATCTCCTACATCTGTTTTGTCCGTCATACTTTTTGTTTTGATTTTCTTTTGACATAATTCATTTCTCCTTTTTGTGTTTTTTATTTTATTTTAACACGAAAAAGAGTGTCATAGCGTGCCACGCTTATGTTGTAGCGTATATTTTTATACCCCTTCAAAATCTTAGGTTTTTGCCAATTTTACCGATTTATGCTACAATAGAAACCATTTTATCTTTAAGGAGGTTTCTATTTGTATGAGAAAATCATATTCAAAACAAGACAAGGAGAAAATTATTACACAATATGAAAGCGGTGTTTCCATCACTTCTATTCACGATTCCACCGGAATTGCAAGAAGTACCCTATACAATTGGATTAACGAACATAATTCCAGTAAAAAGGTTAAACCGTTAAATAGAAGAGATTACATCAAACTCAAGATGCATTGTGAAAAACTTGAAAATATAATTCAGATTCTCAAGACCTGCGGTTGTACTGTAGACGCACCATTAAAGCAAAGATACGAAGTTATCAAAGAGCTTTCCTCCGTATATAGCATAGCCACATTATGCAACGCACTTAATGTTCCAAAAGGAAGTTATTACAACCATATTTTTCGTAATAAAAACGAAGATACATTACTCGCCAAAAGAATTAAAGAATTAACTCCTGTCATTGAAGAAATATACAATGACAGTAAACAAACTTTTGGTGCCGGCAAAATAGCTGCAATAATGAATGACAGAGGCTACAAGACAACAGAGAAAACTATCGGTAAGATAATGCGTGAAAATGGTTGGTTTAGTGTAAAATCCAGGTCAAAAGAAATATATCTTCAAAATAAAGAACATAAAGAAAATATTCTTAAGCAACAATTCAATCCAAATTCACCAAACGAAGTATGGGTAAGCGATGTAACTTATTTCAATCTAGATGGCAAAAGATATTTTATTTGCGTTATTTGGGATCTATATGCAAGAAAAATTATTTCACATACTATCTCAAAAAGAAATTCCACATGGTTAACAAAAACCTGCCTAATCAATGCATACGAAGAAAGAAAGCCTGATACATCAAAATTATTATTTCATAGTGACCAAGGAAGAAACTATACCGCAAAAGCTTTTAGAGATTGCCTAATTTCATTCGGTATACAACAATCATTTTCAAAAAAAGCTGTTCCATATGACAATGCGGTATGTGAATCGTTTTTCAGGTCTCTTAAGCAAGAGGAATTATATAGAACAAATTATAGATCTGAAAAACATTTACGAAGATCTTTAGGTGAATATATAATTTTCTATAACGAAAAAAGACCACATACATATTTGAATTATCGTACACCTAACAAAGCAGAAGCCGATTATTATCACTATTTAAGCCAAAAAGAAAAAGTTTCAATCGAACAGGAGTAGTCAATTACAAACTTTTTATACAAATAGTTTAAAATTCTAACACAAAATGGTTTTAGTGTAGCATTATGAATTTTTGATCAAATGCTAACAAAGCCTTTATTTTTGTTGCCAAAAATAAAAACAGACATCTTTATTCGAACATTCATAGTTCAAATTAAGGTGTCTGTTCAAAATCCACTCTACGAATACCGCCATTTTCACTTGGAGCAAAATATCCCGTTTTATCTCGTTGGAGCTTTTGGTAATCTCTTTTTGCTGTTACGTCACTAATTTCAAAGGAGTCATAGAATTTAATCGCGTCCAGATTATACTTTTTACAAAGGAAATGTACAACTTCTTCTTTTTTGTCCTTGTATTCGGGTTTCAATATAACTTGTCCCACAACCGCATACTGTTGTGCTGTCTTATGTGCAGTAATTTCCCATTCGATAACAGGGTCCGTTGCCTCTAAAGCATATTCAATATCAAATAAGAACACCGTATTTCCATTCTCATCCACATAAGAATCCGACGCTCGTCCGAGAACATTATAAGATTCGTCGGGATTTTGAACTGCTATGTCTCCTGTAATTCCCCATCGTACCTCATCTTCATCTACATACCATCTTGCCGCTGTCGCTTCTGTATCATTAAGATATCTATCTGCAGCTGCAGGACTGCTGACATGAATGAATCCTCTTTCTCCTCTTTGTACTGGATTACCGTCCGTATCCACAATTTTTACTCTTATAAACGGCTTGATAGGATGACCGGTCTCGTTAGTTTTTGTAGATTCATCCATAAAATACGTAAACAATGTACCGGAGCCGTCCTCTGACGCACCTCCGCCTATGGCAAACCTAACTTTACACCCATTCATTTTGAGCCATTCATCAATCTGCTGAACACATGCCTTTGTTACAGGCTCGCCGCCGGATGATGGACGGGTCACCAACTTAAGTGCGTCGGGAGCAATTAATCCTTTGGCCACACCTGTTAAATAAAAGCTTGGCGTGGCAACAACCCAGTTGCATCGAGAGTTCATCAAATCCTCGGCAAATGTATTCTTATTATAGATTGGTTGCGGAACAAGTGTCTTTCCTTTTGCAAGTGGCAGGTATCCAGACACACGTTCGCCAGTGGCATGAGTGAGGGGAATCAGCTGAAAAACACGTTCACCAACATAATCCTTCGTATCCAAACCGGCATGCATTTCAATAAATGCATTTGCAGATAGTTCTTTATATACAATACATTTGGGCAACCCTGTGGTTCCACTCGTGTAAGAATAGCAAATATCTCTATCAATATCCACTGGACCTCGTTCCATTGGGAACCAGTTTTCCCGTCCCATTTTTAGCACTTCTCTCATCGGAACAAATCGAACCGATTTCATTTTTGCTATCTTTTGACGGCACTCCTCTTGCTTTTCAGGTGCATCAAAAATGTCCCTCATACTTTTGGGCAAATGCGAAAGATCGTCAAACAGATACTGCTTTTCTTTCGGCAGGTAATCAAACAAGCTTGTCACAATTACGGTTTCGACATCTGATTCTTCCAAGCCATCAATCACAGAGGGCAAGTACGCATCCAAAATAATTAAGGTTTTTGATCCCTTTTCTGATGTATAGCGGTTAAAATCACTTTTTAAAAAGAGAAAATTGACATTATTGCTGATCGTTCCCATACAGTTTAATGCCAGCACAGACATCATATTTTCAATACTTACCGGAAGACTGAGTGTCACTACATCCGAAGAAGTAATTCCCAACACCTTAAAGCCGCAGATGTATTCGTTCACAACATCAGGAAGTTCCCCGTAGGTTAGTTGGTAGCCAAAATAATCAAAAGCAGGTATATTCTTGTGCTCATGATTCCAGGACATTATATTTTCAAAAATATTCATATTATAAATTGGTGTTTGATTTATAGTACGAATAATCTTAGCCCAGTCAGGTAAGACTCTTTTAATATTGCAGGTTTTTTGTCCAGCATCTATATATGAATTTCTCAATGATTTCTTTCCTACTATTTTCATCTTTCATCTTCACCCTTTTTGAAAAGTGTACTGTTCAGTAAATAGACAGAACTCCTAATTTATATTATATATTTGCTCTGGTATTTTGTCAACTGTTTATTACGCCTAACCAATTAGCCGTCAGATTACTCTTTCACTTCTAAAAAAACTGGCAAAATTATCAGGCTGTAGTGCAATGTTATTGATTGGACATAATTAAAAGAGCTACGAAAAAAGCACTTCCAAAAAAGTGCTTTTTTCTGGTGGGCACTCAGGGACACATCCACCTTCGGTATCTTGACTGCTTGTCCACTATTAATCGTTTTCTTTACGCAAAAACCCTCTCAGGGTTCGAGTCCCTTTATATAAAAAACCCGCACCACAAAAAAAGATACCTAGAAGGTATCTCTTTTTTGTGGAGGCGCCACCCAGATTTGAACTGGGGAATAAAGCTTTTGCAGAGCTCTGCCTTACCACTTGGCTATGGCGCCATATTAACTTATTTTAATCATATGACAAAAGACGCAAACTTATGCGTCTTTTATCATACCTTTGGAGCGGAAGACGAGATTCGAACTCGCGACGTTCACCTTGGCAAGGTGACGCTCTACCACTGAGCCACTCCCGCACATAGATTTCTTTAAAAGAAATCTGGTGCCTCCGGGCGGAATCGAACCACCGACACGGGGATTTTCAGTCCCCTGCTCTACCGACTGAGCTACAGAGGCAAATAAAAAACGCCACACCAACTTAGCGGCGCATAGAAAACAACTTTGGCGATCCGGATGGGGTTCGAACCCACGACCTCCAGCGTGACAGGCTGGCATTCTAACCAACTGAACTACCGGACCGAGTATGGTGGGCACTACAGGGCTCGAACCTGTGACCCTCTGCTTGTAAGGCAGATGCTCTCCCAGCTGAGCTAAGCGCCCACACTCCGTTGTTTTCGCCTGTCGTTTCGGCGACAACATAGACTATTATACTCGGGTCAATACCAAAAGTCAACGCACAAAAGAATAATAATCAGCCGTTATATTAATTTATATCCATATTATCTTTAATTTTCTCGTATATATGCCACTTTTTCTCGTTTTTTCAATAGCTTTAATTTTCATTCTCGGGAAGCCTTTTCAAGCATTTCTCCCAGTTGATTTTTATCAAATTTATAGGCTTTATTGCAGAAGTGACAAACAATTTCTGCCTCTCCCTGAGTTTCTATTATATCTCGAATTTCTTTTTTACCTAAAGAGATAATCGCACGCATCATTCTTTCTGTGCCACAATCACAAACATAGCCAACAGATGAGCTTTCGAGAATTTCGGTTTCAAATCCTAACATAACATATTTTATGATATCTTCTCCACTCATACCATTTTTAAGCATATCCGTTACACTCATTAATCCTTGCAAACTATTTTCAAGTTTGGTTATTGTTTGCTCATCACAACCGGGCATAACCTGAATGATAAATCCGCCTGCACATTGTATGGTATAATCTCTATCAACCAATACTCCTAAGGCAACAACGCTTGGAATTTGTTCCGATTGCATAAAATAGTACGCTAAATCATCACCAATCTCCCCTGTTTGTATAGGGATTTGACCAATATATGGTTCCTTCATCTTAAGATCTCGGATAACACTTAATGTTCCCTTTCCAACCCCTGCACCAACATCTAATTTACCATTTTCTTTCAAAGGCAGCTCTATATCGGGATTTGCCACATACCCCTTCACTCCACCATTTGAGTCAGCAACTGCAACCAAAGTACCCAACGGGCCATCACCACGGAGTTGAAGCGTTAAGCTTGCAGCATCTTCTTTAAGATTATCTGCCATAAGAAGTCCTGCTGTTACAAGTCTGCCAAGAGCTGCAGAAGCTAAAGCGCCTGTGTTGTGAAACTCGTGAACTCTATTAACTGTATTGGTTGTAACAACAGCAGAAATCTTTAAAAAACCATCTTTTGTTATTCCTTTTGTCAACATATCTTTCATAATTATAATAATCTCCAATCTATTATATACACAAAGAAAACCGACTCAACCGGAGCCGGCTTTTATTGCATAACTTCTACCTTTATAACCATGTAGCGATTAAGCTAAGGTAACATTGATAGCCTGAGGTCCTTTTGCTCCGTCAACTACTTCAAAATTAACAGTTGCACCTTCTTCAAGAGTTTTATATCCGTCCATGGCAATCGCAGAAAAATGAACAAAAACATCTTCTCCTTCTTCACACTCAATAAAACCAAAACCCTTTTCTGCGTTAAACCACTTTACTTTTCCTTGCATATTTTGTTCCTTTGCCTTTCTTCCCACATAAATTAATTAATTCTATCAAATCGTGGGGAAATATGATAGCTTTTTAATGTCGTAATAAATTTCGCGACTAAAGTAGTATATCACATTATATATACTATGTCAATGTTTTTTTGTGCAGAATGTACATATAGACAGTATTTCTAAATATATTACATATAACGACATCACAATAAAAATACATTTTGCCGACTTATGTGTTTTTGATGGATTAATCGGAGAAGAAAAACCATAGCAATATTTAATTGAAAATAAAGTATTATGTTTTTAATGTTGGGGTTTGACTTTTAAACTAAGGTGTGATATACTAACAGTATTTAAAATAGGCGGGGTGTGGTGATAATATAGCTCTGTCGGATAGGAGATATAATATGAATGGATTAGAACAATTCAGTTTAGAGGGTAAGATTGCCCTTGTTACAGGTGCAAGCTATGGCATTGGTTATGAAATAGCAAAAGGTATGAGCAACGCCGGCGCAAAAATTGTTTTTTGCGATATAAAACAGGAGCTTGTTGATAAGGGTCTTGCTTCATATAAGGAAGACGGAATTGATGCAAAGGGCTATGTTTGTGATGTTACCAACGAAGATATGGTAAATGATATGGTTAAAAGCATTGAGGCAGAGGTAGGAATTATTGATATTTTAGTAAATAACGCAGGTATCATTAAGCGTATTCCTATGTGCGAAATGTCTGCTGAAGAATTCAGACAGGTTATCGATGTTGACCTTAACGCTCCTTTCATTTGCTCTAAGGCAGTTATTCCAAGTATGATTAAAAAAGGACATGGTAAAATAATTAATATCTGTTCAATGATGAGTGAGCTTGGCCGTGAAACAGTTTCAGCTTATGCAGCTGCAAAGGGTGGATTGAAGATGCTTACAAGAAACATCTGTTCTGAATACGGAGAATTAAATATTCAATGTAATGGTATAGGCCCAGGATATATTGCAACTCCACAAACAGCTCCTTTAAGAGAGCCACAAGCTGATGGCAGCAAGCATCCGTTTGATAGCTTTATATGTGCAAAAACTCCTGCCGGAAGATGGCTGGACCCTGAGGAATTGGCAGGCCCTGCTGTATTCTTGGCATCTGATGCATCTAACGCTGTAAATGGTCATATCTTATATGTTGATGGTGGTATTTTAGCATATATCGGCAAACAACCTAAATAATAAAATAAATAATGTCACCTAAAAGGGAATCCCGCATTACTTGGGATTCCCTTTTTATAATACTTATATTATATATAGCAGCTTTTTGAAAAATATCTTCGCCCAATAAAGTAAAACTACTGAAATTATAACAATTTCCTTTTTTAGTTTGCGTTATCAAGGGTGAAGAACAAACCTTCTAATGTAGTTTTAGGAACCATCATTTTTTGTCCATTATCCCTTTCGGCGATATAATATCTTTCATCATATTCATATAACTTTACAGGAACAACTCTTCCGTCTTTCATAGTATATGTCACCGTCATAAACCGGTTTTTAGGCACAAAATTGCCAAAATCTACAAAAGCAATTCCTATAACCTGTTGATAAATCTTCTTAAAGCTTTCCTCCTTGGCTGAAACTCCGTTTATCTTATACTTATCAGGAGATTCGTCATCGCCTATCTCCATTGTATATACTTTCCCGTCTTTCTCTACTTCAACTTTCTTTATATCCTCTATATTAACAATATACACAAGCTTTGAAACGAAGTACATTGGATCTAAATCCGCCACAGCATTATATAGGGCTATGTCCCCGATATAAACAGAGTTTTCTCCATTATACCTGATATAGACACCTTCCATTTCAGTCGCAGGCTTTCCTATTTCAATAATATGAGATATCTCTCCGTCTTTTATTGTCATACTATATCCTTCTGTCCCTAACCCATAGCGACTTAAATCTTTAGGATTATCTTCTGCAAAGTCTAGTATCTCAACAGATGTAAACGGAGTCAACAATTCTTCAATCTTATCATCAATCACGCCCTCTCCATTATAAGGCTCAACCATAACCCATGTAGCATTTGTGCTATTATACACTTTTTCATCCTTTTCGCGCTTTCTGATACCAAACAGCGGCTGTCCGCCTTTACTCAAAGATATTTCATCTACAGTAGTTTCTGTTAAGGCAAAAAGCGCTGTTTCTCTAAAGTCATTGGGAGTTTTCATAAATGTCGCTATTTTATGGGATTGAAGCGTATATATAGCGTCTCCCCCTTCTTCCATAAAATAGTATTCATCCGACCCAGGCAATGAATCGCCTATAATAAAAGTTCTTGAGCTGCCATCTTTCATTGTAATTTGAACGAATTTATCCTTATTATTCAATCCAAATTCTGCAACTCTTGACATATCTTTAGTTATTACTTCTACGGCGTTAATTGTTGAAAATGTAGAAAATACACTTCTTAAATCCATTTCATCGAACTCAATGCCTGGTCTTTCGGCAATAGATATTTCCTCGTTGTCGCCTTGAACCAATCTATATGTCACCTTGTCATTTTTAATACATACAGATTTCATTTCCTCGGTTTCCGCAGTAAATAGGTTTATAAGTTTATTGGACTCCGCCGCAATAATTTTCTTTTCTTCTTTTTCCTCTGGCTCCCATTTAACTGCGAAATAGTAGCCCCCTGCCAAAACAGCCACAGAAACCACAGCAATAATTCCATTACGAATAAGCTTGCCTCTTGCTGTCATTACAAATACCTCCTTCTAAGCCATACAATCAAACCAATAATCAAGACCAATAAAGGCAAAATATATTGCAAAACAACAGAAATTGTTCTTACCTGACTTTCTGTCATAGTTAGCTTTTCTGGGCTGATAATCTTAGCACGGATATTCAAAGCATCGCCTTTTCCTGTCATATGAGAAAAAGCATTCATAACAAAATCACCATTACTGTAACTTGCATTTTCTAAAACTTCAGGAGTTTCTATTGCCTGATAAGAGCCAACAGCAAGTATTTTTCCGTTAGGTTCTATTCCTTTTTCAGAAATAACAGCCAATGTTAAAGGTCCATCAATATCACCTTCTACTTTTCCCGGGGTAGTACGAGTCAAATCCATTATTCCCCAAGACTCATCCGAAGTCTTAAGCAAAGATGTTATATAAGTATGCTGAATATTATTTTCATTTACCCCAAACGAACATGAAACAGGTGCCGCGAAAGCGATACCATTATTCATCAATTTTTCCGTTATAGGATGCTCTTGCATCTGAGGCGCCGGAATAGCAGCTCCGTTAGTTGTACGCATAGCCTTGCTTGTATCACCTTCATATGCCATATCACTGTGAACAGTTATTCCCCATTCCTCAAGATATCCGTTTAATCTTTCCATCTTAGGATTGCCCGCTCCAAATACAAATGCCACATTTCCACCTTTAAGAAGATATGCATCCAACGCATTTCTTTCTACCTCTGTGAAATCAACTGTAGGCAACATATCGATCAACAATGATGCATCTTCTGGAATATCAGTGTTAGAGAGATTCAAAGTCCCAATCTCATATCCCTCATTTGTTAATGAATTGGTAAGGCTCGGTGCAGGAGCCTCCCCATGGCCCTCAATAAAATACACTTTAACCTGTGTTCCCATACCAGACACATGTCTTATTGCGCTTGTCATTTGTCGTTCTAAATCAATAGAAACCTCGCCTGTGTATTGCCTTTTCTTGTATAATTGATTAAATGCAATAACTTTGAACTTATCCCCTTGCTCTATAACTACAGAACCAATTCCCAGATCCTCACCGTATTTCCTTACAAAAGCAGGGTCTTTATAAGGGTCAATATAATTAACCTTAATCTTATCACTCATATCCTCGTATTTTTTCATATATTCTTTTACAGCTATAACTAATTCACCTTCAGCATCATCGGGATAGAGAGCATAAACATTTACATCCTCTGTTAATTCTTCCATAACCTCTTTGGTCTGACTGGAAAATTCATAAATCTTTTCTTGGGTTAAATCAACGGTCAACGACACCTTAGACCCGATGGTATTTACTATTCCGTTAAGCAATATAACGCCAACAATAACAATGCTGCAAATTCCCGCATTTGTTATGAGGAACTTTTTCTCGCTATACTGTCTCCGTCTTATAACCTGAACTGTCAAAAGAAGAAAAACACCTATAAAACTCAAATAATATACTATATTTTCTATATTCAATATACCGGCTTGGAACTCTTCATATCTGGACATAAGAGAGAACCATTGAACAATTCCTCGTATAAATTCGTTTGTTATATTGGCGGCAATCCAGTCTATATTATAAACCAGAAGTAAAACACCAAATGTTATAACAGCTGCAATCATCTGGCTCTCTGTTAATGCAGAAATAAAAACGCCGATTGCAATAAATGCCGCCCACAGAAGAACAAAACCTATGTACGCACCAATTAATTCACTTGTCGCAGGGTTGCCAAATGCAAACAACACCAAAGGAAAAACCAAGGAAATCGCCAAGGTTACACCAAAAGCAGACAATGCCGCAAGGTATTTTCCTATAACGACCTGAGTTACACTAACAGGTGATGTAAGCAACAATTGATCTGTCTTTCGGCTTCTTTCCAAAGAAAACAAGCCCATTGTCAATATAGATACTAAAAACAGATATATAACATTAACATTTGCAAACATCGCCTTAAGGTTTGCATTTTGATACATCAAAGAACCTGTAATAAAAAACATAGCACAAAGTGCTAAAAATACACCTGCAAAAATATATCCTATTGGAGATTGGAAATACCCCTTCAGCTCCTTCATTAAAATTGCTTTCATTAGTTCTCAACCTCCTCTTTAACTTCTTCCTTAACTTCTTGGCTCGTTACTTCTTCCTTATTTTCACTCTCTTCTTCCATCTCATCAGATCCACTTATAATCTGCATAAACAACTCTTCCAAAGAAGGAACAGCAAACCCAAACTCCAGTATAGGAAATTTCGCCTCCGCTAATGCAAAGAAAATCTGCTCTCTTATATCTTCTTCCGCGTCTGTTGATACAATCAAAACAGCAATATTTTTATCAGAGCTCTCCTGAATTTGGACATGTTTAACCTCATCAACAGATGCTATAGCCTCTGCCGCCTTATGTTTATCACCCTTAACGCGAACCATAAATCTGTTGCTTGAATCCATATCCTTTATCTTACCCATAGCTACAATTTTACCCTTATTAATTATGGTGTAGCTGTCACAAACAGCACTTACCTCTTGCAAAATATGAGTACTGAGTATAACAGTTCTGTTTTGCCCAAGTTCAGAAATAACATTTCTTATTTCCAAAATCTGCTTAGGGTCAAGTCCAACCGTTGGCTCGTCGAGAATCAGTATTTCTGGATCTCCAATCAAAGCCTGAGCCAAACCCACACGCTGGCGATACCCTTTCGAAAGATTTCTTATCATTCTTTTTGCCACATCGACAATTCGCACCTTGGACATTATTTTTGTAAGATGTGCTTCTTTATCCTCTCTTTTTATACCCTTAAGCTCATATACAAAATCAAGATATTCTTTTACCGTCATATCCATATACAATGGAGGTATTTCAGGCAAATAACCTATTTTCTTTCTCGCCTCCAATGGAGCCTCTGAAATATCCTGCCCATCAATGAAAATTTCCCCTCCACTTGCAGCAAGATAACCCGTTAATATATTCATAGTGGTAGATTTTCCCGCTCCATTAGGACCTAAAAAGCCCATAACTTCACCTTTTTTTACCGAAAAACCAATGTTATCCAGGGCTTTATTTGCACCATACTTTTTTGTTAAGCCTTGTATTTTTATAGCATACTCTTGCTCAACAGCCGTTACCTCTTTCCCCATTTATATCCACTCCTTTGTTTGTTGAAATAGAAATCTATATACAATAATATAACATGATTTTTCTCTCTTGTCAAAAGAAATACTTATTAATTTTGTAAACATATTATGAATATCGGCAGCATACTAATATGAATCAGATAAAATATATT
>JAZNCG010000228.1:0-8372 GCA_045587405.1 Ructibacterium sp.
ATACTGTTTTATTGAGGACTACCATTAGGTGGATTTTTTTATACCTTCAAGCTTTTTTGCCGTTCATATTTCAGCTTTGTAGCCATGCCGCCCCTCAGGTGTCTTGTTTGTTTGTGGTCAAGCATAATTTCTTTTGCCGACAGGGCAAGGGAGGGATTTATTCTTGAAAGTCGTTCTGTAATATCTGTATGTACTGATAGAAGAACATTGATACTTTTCGTCAAGTCCTATGTCTGCAAGAAGCCTTAAGTATATGTCAATATGTCCATCTTCAGTCACTTCAATTCGGTCTATAACTCGCTTGAGCATCTCGTTGGTAATTTGGGCAGTACTCAGAATATCGCCTATACTCTTGAATGTATCAGTAAGTCCGTATTCGAGCTTATCCGCTTGTGTAATGCCGAACCTCACCATCTTAATTTTCTTTTCCAGCTTTTTAATTTCAGCGTTGGTGGACTCGGTCTTTTCTTTTAAATCTTCCATTGAGATAACCTCATTGTCATACATATCCACATATTTCTGTCGACTTTTTTTGAGTTTCTCAATTTCCCTCGTTATCTCTTTTTCGGTTTTAAGATTTTGGTTCATTGGCTCGTAATTTTTGTTGAAATCTTTAATTATTTTTTTAATAACCTTTTGCTTGTCCTCAATTAAACCTGTAAGATATTTCTTGATAGAATCAAGCAACTCACCTTCATCTATGACCGTTTTGTTACCGCAGGAATCTGCTCCGTTGATATTTCGTCCGCAACACACCCATGTGTATTTATAACCACTTTTCACCTTTCGTTTTGCTTGCCTGAAGAAGTGTCCGCAGTCAGTGCATTTAAGCAGGGTACTGAATACATGCTTACAGTCCTTTCGCTGTCCCTGAGAGAATTTTTGTTTGTTTATTTCTATCTTCTTTTGAGCAAGTTCAAAGATGTTCATATCTATAATGGCAAGGTCAGGTCTTTCGGTAACTTTCCATTCTTCTTCGGGTTTATAAATTCTGTCACCTGTCAGAAAATCCTTTACTTCTTCTTTGCCATTGATGATAATTCCGCAGTACATTCTGTTGGTGAGAATTCTACAAATCCCGTTTTGGGTCCACTTGCATCCTCGCTTTGTCTTTATATTTTCTTCGTTAAGGATTTTTGCAATTTTGCTTGCACCGAATTCTTCGTTTATGTACATTTGATATATACGACGGACTACATTTGCTTCTAAGGTGTTAATGTTTAGGTTAAAGTAATCACCGATAGTCTTGTCATAACCGAATATGATGTTTGGCACTCTGCCTTTTTCTGCATTAAGGCTTTTACTGAACTTAATTCTTTTGGATGTATTTTCGCTTTCCTGTTGTGCTACCATGGCAAGCATGGTGAGCACCAATTCTCCGTCTTCGGTTGACAAATTAGTGTTTACGAATACAACCGGGATTCCTATAGCTTTCAGTTCTCTTATTGATTGCAGGAAGTCCACCACATTTCTTGCCATTCTTGATATGTCTTTCGTTACCACCATATCAAACTTGCCGAGTCTTGCATCTCTCATAAGTCTCATAAATTCAGGACGCTTTCGCATCTGCGTTCCTGAAATGCCCTCGTCTGCATACATATGAGTAATTTCGTGGTTGTTTCTTTCAGCAAATTCACCGTAGAATTTCTTCTGCATTTCCAAACTGTTCAACTGATCAGTTTTGTCAGTTGATACTCTGCAATATGGAGCTATTCTCATAAATGATTACCTCTCTTTCTGTGGTTTTGTAACATACAACATACCACACAATTTTCTATAAGTCTACGAAGGTCGTCAAAGAAAATTTCACTTCTTTCAACTTTTCTTAAAAGAAAAGTTTCACCCGTTTCATTTCTTTTCCTCTTTCCCAAAAAGCCACGGCTTTTCGGGAGCCCTGACTTTGAAAAAAGCATACTCTGCTTTTTACAGGCGGAGTATGCTTTACTATGTATTCCTTAATCCAAATCACTATATGATTCAGAGTTATTATTCTCGCTATGCTCATTGCTCTTGTCTAAAATCATTTTGGTTAAAACTCCGCTTGCGGCACGAGAGATAAATTCTCTTGCCAAACTTTCAGAGTCTGATCTCGTATTTGGATTATGGAAGGTTATATGTAGTTTCGCTTTATTCATATAACATTTCTCCTCCTCGTCGAAGCGAAGTCCACTCGCTCCAATTTTTAATCCAAAATTCTCGCCCGTTCCCTTGCTTCTCCTCTTCCCAAAAAGCTATCGGTTTTCGGGAGCCCTTGGGAACTTGCTTTATGTTACATACTATGTAAGCCTGTCCTAAAATATTCACTCTTTTGGAGAATTAAATTCTCCATGTGTACACTTTGCATCGAACAATGCTATTATTATATCGCTATACCGAAATAAAATTAAGTGGTTTTTAATAATTTTAGTTGAAATGTCAAAACACCTGTAAGAATCAACTCTTACAGGTGTTTTATAAATTTTTGTTCTATCTGATATATACAGACATATTCGAAAGATTTTGGAAAATATTTTTAATATCTTAACCATCCATGCTCGGGATGCATTATTTCTAATATAAATAAAACTACGAAAATTGTTGCAAATAAAGCAATGATTAAATTTTTTATAAAATTAGCTCTTTTTAAATCATTTATCTGTTCCCTTTGAGAATCGTTCAGCTCTCTTTTATCGGCGAGGCGTCTTTCAAAATTCTCTTTAAGGTCCTCGTGATGCTGTTCGTAGTGTGCCCTAATGTTTGAAATGTGGGCTTCGTTGGATTCTTTCATCGAATCAACCTGAAATTCGTAGAATTCTTTCAGAGAGGAAACACTAACCTCTTTCATTTCATCTTTGCTTTTACCGGGATTAAGCATCTCATCGATAGAACCACCCAATGCATATACAATAGGAGCAACGGTATCCAAACGCGGATCTTCAGACTTTCCATTGCAAAGATTTTTTACAGTAGACTCAGAACGCTGGCTTTTTTCAGCAATAGCTTCATAAGTTAGTCCCGTTTTTGTTTTTAGTGTAGAGATATAATTTGCTACAAGTTTAGCATCCATATTGACCTCCTGAAAAAGTGCGATTTCATGCGGTTTTTATACTTGAAAGTATCAATAACGACACTTAAAAGTATTAACAAAGACCCGCAGTTGTCGAAGATTTTTTAAGTTTTTGACTGATATGCTCCGCTTTGGAGCAAATTTGGATCTGTATTTTTCACCAATTTTGGTTTAACATCAAATTATCACCAAAGCGAAAGGATGTATAAAAATGCAAAAGAATCAATAACCAAATAGTATCACCAAGCAAACAAAAAGTCAACAAAAATTTACAAAATTTATAGGAGAGAGAAAAATGAACATTATTGAAACAAATTTAAAATTTACATCCAAACTTTCAAACCGCAGTCAGACAAAT
This sequence comes from Ructibacterium sp., assembly GCA_045587405.1. Taxonomy (GTDB): domain Bacteria; phylum Bacillota; class Clostridia; order Monoglobales; family Monoglobaceae; genus Ructibacterium. Next base: position 3,405 of record JAZNCG010000228.1, read on the forward strand.
TACATAATATTGCACCACCGTGCAGGGAACGGAGATATGACAAGCATACATACTCAGCATATAAATCAAGATTATGCAGGAATAGGATATCACTATTATATCAGAAAAGACGGAAAGATATATGCCGGAAGACCCGTTGGAACCATTGGTGCACACTGTTTAAATTACAACAATAAATCTGTAGGCATTTGCTTTGAAGGAAATTTTGAAACCGAAAAAATGTGCGAAGTTCAGAAAAAGGCAGGGGCAGAACTTGTAAAGTATTTAAAGAATATATATCGCTCCGCTATTATAATGCGGCACAAAGATATGAATGCAACATCGTGTCCGGGGAAAAACTTTCCCTTTGATGAGATAATCTGCGATAAAGTCCCAAAAATCGAGCTAACCTCTTCAAATGATATTATTTGGGAACTCATGAACGGAAAACTCAAAATAGAGATAAATGATGTGGATAAGGCTGTGAAGTGTTTGGAAGATGCTAAACAACAGAATAATTCACTATACTGGATTTTGTATAAAATAGTAAACAAGGAGTGATAAAAATGTCAAGCAAGCTAAAGAGTGCACCACTGTGGGCTGCGATTTTAACATTAATATATCTAATATTAAAAAACTGGGTGGGATTTGAAATTCCTGCTTGGAACGACATTTCCGCACAGATTATAGCGGTTTTAACAATCGTCTTTGATGTTTAATTGGAAATTCTCCGAAAATCAAATACAGACAGAACAAGACTGAAATAACAAAATCCTGAAAGCTAGCATTTAAGTGGTTTTCAGGATTTTTGCATTTAAATATAATTTGTGATTCGCACCAATTGTTGCAGTAAGTTTTTCTGCTTTTGCCGGTCTTTCCAACCAGACAATATTTTGTGTATTTAATTTCATAATTACACACCTCCTGCTATAATTTTACAGGATAATACCTATATCGACGATTACCTAGGGAAATATATTAATGTCAATAATGAAAAATAGTGAAAAAATAATGTAAAAATAGTGGAATTTTAATTTTTATTATGGTATAATATATACAGTAAGACTTGCATAGCAAGTCTTTGCGACTCCGTCGCTAATGTACTTCGTACATTCTGCAATATTGACGGCTGCGTAAAAATGCCCTTGCAAGCAAGCATTTTTACTTATGGTATAATATAATTAGCAAAAAGCAAAGGGATGATTTTATGATAAAGGTTACTATAACAAATGACATTCTAAAAAACATATCTGCTATTGATGAAAATCGTTTTTGCCTTAAAACAATTGATTTGCCGCAAACAACAAAGAACAGGCTTAGAAAAAACTCCAAGAAGAAAAGCTCATATGCATCGAACAAAATCGAAGGAAATCCTTTAACCGAGGCACAGGCAATTGAAGCCTTGGAAAGAGATGAACATAAGCATTTTTTGAAACCCGAGCAGGAGGTCCGAAATTATTTTCTTGCTCTTAATCTGCTTGAAGAAAAACTAAAAGCAAAAGAGCCATTTTCAAAGGAACTCTTGCTTGAAGTTCAGGCAATGGCCCTAAAAGGTGCATCAAAAGAAAAAATTGGTCTTAGAGGAGCAATGCCTGCCGGAATGTTATTTGCTGTGTACGATTCAGAAAGCGGAACACCTGAATATATACCTCCTGAGTACAGAGAAATCCCTGCACTTCTTGATGAACTTGTAGAATATGTAAATACAACTGATGACCACCCGCTTATTATTGCGGCAGTTGTGCATTATCAGTTGGTTACAATACATCCTTTTGAAGATGGTAATGGTCGTACTGCAAGATTGATGTCAGGATATATTCTTGATTTTTATGGCTATGGATTTAACGGAATTGGTTCTTTAGAAGAATATTTTGCGTATGATCCTGACGAATACTACGCATCATTACAAATGGGGTTACCTGCACTTTACTATTCCGGTAGAGAAAATCCGCCACATCCTGAAATCTGGATTAATTATTTTCTTCGCATGATGGAGTTATATTCAAATAAGGTCTGTGAATTGTCAAAAGCCTCTACTGATGATGAGTTGGATGGCAGTATATCATATTTGAATACAAAAGAAAAAGATTTATTGGTGTATCTTCTTAAAAATCGTATGTTTGAATTCACACCTATAGAGGTAAGCAAAAAACTTGGGTGTACAAATAAAACCATTATCAATCGTTGTGTGAAACTAACTTCAAATGGCTTTTTGATACCAAATATTGTTAAGGAAAGAATACGCTCATATTCGTTGAGTACTTTTTCAAGAAAGAATGAAAAACAGATTCTCTCAAAAATCAACGAATAAAACCGCGTTCGCATACATCTAAAAATTTTAATACAGAGAGAGCAATACTGAAACAAGAAAAATCCTGAAAGCCAGCAATAAAGCGGTTTTCAGGATTTTGTTTTAAAATAATACTACTTCTCTAAAAGAACAACCTTGGTATTTGCCATTCTGTCCCCAATACGTTTTTTATCCACCAATAATAAAATCGCTTCCAAAGGCCATATAATTACACTTAAGTTTCTAAAAATTAATTGCCACCAAGCGGCATTTTTCTCCGAATTATCAACAACCTTTATTCCGGCTATTCGTTTGCCAATGCTTTGTCCTTTTATTATGTCTCTGCTCATAAAAAATACCAAAATCAATAGTAGCAATAAATTTTGCAACATCTCCATTTTTGCTGTAAGATATCCTCCTAATTCAAAAAATATATCACCAGATGTAAAAATCATAATCATAAAGTAAAACGGCATAAACATTAAATAATCTATTAAAAATGCCGCTAATCTTCTTTTAAAACACATAAAAGTCCTCCTATTATTTATTTCTCTGCCTTAACCACTCACTTAAATTTATATTAAGTTTTAAAGCTCCGCCTACACCAAGATAAGCACCCAACTCAAAGGAAATAAAAATGTCCTCATTTTCATCCAAGCTATCCCAGCCTAAAATAGCATCACCAACTTTAGCACCAATAAAAGCACCATTCTTTATATGCTCCCTTGTTGTAGCATCTATGGTTCCTATTAAATTAACGCCTATCTGCATTTCATCTGTTAGCTGTCCCATTACAGAAAACTCCAAATTTTCTGTTGTATCTGTATCTTTCGAAAAGTTATAATATCTTTTACCACCTATTTCTAATTCTAACCCTAAAAGACCTGCTTCAAAATATAGACCCGTGCCAAATTCTGTATCAATTGTTATAACCGGTTTATCTTCATCCTTTTTATTAAATGGCCCCATAATTTGTTTTTGTCCAATTATATCATCCACAGAAGATAAACTCTTTGTATTTTTATCAAGTAAAAACTTGATGTATTTAGTAGCATCTGCTCGATACAATCTTTCCTCTGCCATATTTTCGTCAATTATAATTTTTTGATTTGTATAATCATTTGATACCTCGATACTACATCTGCAGTTTGGATGCACAAAAGGTGAAAATTCTATTCCCAAGAGTTCGTCAACCCGATATGTATGAGAGCTTCTTTCCTTGCACTCACCACATGCATCATCATTCGAAACTAAATGATATTTGTTAAATCCTTTTTTCTCATAATCATATAATAGCATAGAATAACCAATTTGTCTAATTGAATTTTTAACAGAATTATCCATGTTACTTATTACTTTATTTACTGCATTTTCAATATTAATAACCGTTTCTATATATGTCTTTCCTTGTGTTGATAATCTTAAAAATCTTTCATATATGCAATTTGCAGCTTTTTCTTGAATTATATCTATGTTTTTGCTTAAATCAATTAGATGTTCTTTTTGTTCGGTATTATATTCTTCGAATATTTCAGGATTAATTTTATATTCCTCAAAATATTTATCAACATAGCTGGAAATAGTTTTATCAACATAATTATTAAGCATATTTATATGCAATCCCTGTTTCTCTAAAAAATGCCTTCCTTTCTATTTACGCGATGCATTAGTGTTGGCTTATCCATTCCTTCAAAAAATACATTCTTGACAAATGAATATAGATCAACTGTATTTTTTATTAATTTTTCCTGTTTGTTCATCGTTTTCTCCTTTCAATTTTTAAATTTATGATAGTTTTGCATCCTATATATACAATTATATCACAGTGAAACGGACAAAACGGACAAATTATTTTTCCTATAAAATTCTTAAGAGTACATTTTTATTTTTCAATATAGACAGAGCAAGACTGAAACATAAAAAATCCTGAAAGCCAATATTTAAGCGGTTTTCAGGATTTTTGTGTTTTTGATTTTGATACAGACCTATTCGGAAGATTTCGAAATTTGTAAAATCCCCGAAAGGCGCGTTATTACGCCACTTCGATATAAAAAAGTGTTCGAAAAAATAAATCAAGGAACACTTTTTTGTAATTCAGGAAACCACAATATGAAATTGTTGGTTTCCTGAAAGATAAAAAGTTTCTATGTTACTCCTACTATATGATACGGGGATGTCGAAACTGAAAGCTTTTTGTCGAATAGCGCAAGTCTGTGCCATTAAATGGATTGGGGGATAATGACCACAAAGCCCCAATTACAAGTTTGTAATTTCAAATGCACGATTTGTATGCAAGACGCAACATCTGATTCATCAAGATACTGCGTATCATTGATGTGGCGCGTAGCAAAAAGAAGTGAGCGACGTGCCCAAGGCCTCGATTGTAATAACTTTATTCTTACTCTGATTCTTTAAAAATCTTAACCAATTCCTTTATTGCATCAATGGATATAAAGCAATCTTGATTATCGTATGCATATATGCTTTCTCCTGATGCATATTTGATATCAATCTTTGCACCATACATATCAGGGAGTCCGCTTACTTTGCTGATATATCCATTATATTGGGCAAAATTATATTTTAATACGATTTCCTGAAGGTTTGTCATAAATGATGCATCCGCTGTGAAATCGTGTTCTTCTCCGGCACCTGCTCTGTCACGCCATTTGATTTTAGATTTAACAGCTCCATCTTCT
>JAZNCG010000229.1:0-1773 GCA_045587405.1 Ructibacterium sp.
ACCGCTTGGCCTCCGACTTTATTTAATTCTTTCCCTCGAATTTGCTGAACATTAAAAATATATATATCAAGCTTTCTCTCTGCTGCAACAGAACTGTCAAGCTGTCTTAAAGAACCTGCCGCCGCATTTCTTGGATTTGCAAACAACGCTTCGCCGAGCATTTCTCTTTGTTCATTTAACTGCAAAAAAGCCTTGTGAGGCATAAAAACCTCTCCGCGAACTTCAAGATATTCAATGTTTTCTTTTAATTTTAAAGGAATACTTTTAATTGTTCTTAAGTTTGATGTAATATCCTCCCCAACAAAGCCATCACCACGAGTAGAGCCACGAACAAACTCGCCATTTTCATACTCTAACGATACAGACAAGCCATCTATTTTCATTTCTACAACATATTCAATATTTTTCTCCTCTAACTCTGCCATGCATCTTTTGTCAAACTCCATAAATTCTTCTTTCGAAAAAACATCAGCAAGACTTTGCATCTGAACAATATGGGTAACCGTTTCAAAGCCCGACAAAACCTCTCCGCCAACTCTTACACTTGGAGAATTTTCGCTTTTAAATTCAGGGTTTTCTTCCTCTAATTTAATTAAGGATTGCATTAATTCGTCATATTCAAAATCACTTATAGTAGGATTGTCTAAAACATAATATTCATAATTATATTGCTCTAATCTTTCCCTAAGCTCAATAATCTTATTATTAATTTCAATTTTTTCCATATAAGTCCTCCTACAAGTCTTTATTTTTAATTAATCTATACCCATAAAAATCAACACTATCATTATACCCATAAAATTCAAAATAATCAAGTAAAAAGAATATATAAATCGAAAAAAACACCCTGAAATATCCATATATTTCAGGATGATTTTGCTTGCCATATTTCAGCTGCAACTACTCCGACAAAGGCTTTTTTCAATTCTTCGCAAATATTTGCTTAACTTCTTATCTGTTATTTCCGCGTCGTTAATTGCATTGTACATCCGGGCCAAAGGCGAAGAATTTCAGAACAATTATTGTTTTACTGAAAAATTACATACCAAAGCTTACTCCTGCAATCGCACCAAATACGATAAAAACAATAGGATGAATTTTCTTAAATCTGAAAACTAAAGGCACTAATACCAAAAACAAGAGCAAAGTTTTAAGATTAAATATACCACCTAAAGAAAAGGTTATTTCATCTTTTAATATAGTTAATTTGAATAATTCCGAGCAAGCTACAACTATTAATCCTGCAACTGCAGGTCTTAATCCATAAAAAGCACTTTCTACAACATTTGATTGCTTGAATTTTTCTAATACCTTGTAAACAACTATTATTACAAGCACAGATGGCATAACCAAACCAAGGGTTGCAATAATTCCGCCTATTATTCCCGATGCGCCATACCCTGCATATGTTGCCATATTAACCCCGATTGGCCCAGGAGTTGATTCAGCAACAGCAATCATATCCATAAGTTCTCCCATAGTATACCAACCATACTTTGTCATATCATATAAAAATGGTAATGTTGCCAATCCACCGCCTATTGCCAATAAGCCTGTCTTTAAAAATTCCAGAAACATCATTAATATTATAGGCATTATTTTTTCACCGCCAATCCCTTATAAAAAATCCCAATCAATCCTGCTGTTATAACCATTATTGATGTAGAAATATTAATAAATAAGGTTGAAAGTGTCAGCAAAAATATTATTAGTGTAAAAACATCCTTAACACCATTTTTAAACATAGTTACAATCGTATTTGTCATCATAGCA
>JAZNCG010000230.1:0-9750 GCA_045587405.1 Ructibacterium sp.
ACTTTTTTCTAAAAATATTAAATTTATTTTTCTTGTTATCCATTTAAAATATTATGCAAAAAACCTATATTTATCGGCATAAATGACCTACTTAAATTTGTTTCTAAACCTTGACATATCTGTCCTTTTAATATAAAATATAATGGTGTTATTATGTACATTAAATGAAAGGGTGATATAAATGGGCATGACATTGGCTCAAAAAATCTTGAAAAATCATCTTGTCTGCGGAGAAATGATTGCAGGCGAGGAAATCGGCATTAAAATAGACCAGACTCTAACTCAAGACGCTACAGGAACTATGGCTTATCTTGAATTTGAGGCTATGGGTGTTCCAAGAGTTAAAACCGAGCGTTCCGTTGCATATATCGACCACAACACCTTGCAGAGTGGTTTTGAAAATGCAGATGACCATCGTTTTATTGGCAGCGTTTGTAAAAAACACGGAATATATTTTTCTCGCCCCGGTAATGGAATTTGTCATCAGGTACATCTTGAAAGATTTGGCATTCCCGGGAAAACTCTTATAGGTTCTGACAGCCACACTCCAACAGGCGGCGGTATCGGCATGATTGCAATTGGTGCAGGAGGCATGGATGTTGCAGTTGCTATGGGTGGCGGAACATACTACATTACTTGCCCGAAAATCGTTAAGGTTGAGCTGACGGGAAAGCTTCAACCATGGGTTGCCGCAAAAGATGTTATTTTAGAAGTCCTTCGTCGCTTATCTGTTAAAGGCGGCGTTGGGAAAATTATCGAATATTGCGGAGAAGGAGTTAAAACTCTTTCTGTTCCCGAACGCGCCACAATAACCAACATGGGTGCTGAACTTGGAGCAACAACCTCTATTTTCCCTTCAGACGAAACTACTCGCCAATTTCTTAAAGCACAAGGAAGAGAAGAGGATTACACACCTCTTTGCGCAGATGCTGATGCAATCTACGACGAAGTTGTTGAAATTAATTTAAGCCAGCTTGTTCCTCTTGCTGCTTGTCCTCACTCTCCTGATAATGTAAAATCCGTTGAAGAAATTGGAGAACTAAAAATAGACCAGGTTTGTATTGGTTCTTGTACAAATTCTTCTCTCTTGGATATGCTTAAGGTTGCACATATTCTTAAGGGGAAAACAGTTCACCCTGATGTTTCTTTATCCATCGCGCCGGGCTCAAAGCAGGTTTTGAATATGCTTGCTGAAAATGGAGCTTTATCAATACTGATTGATGCAGGTGCCAGAATTTTGGAAAGTGCTTGCGGACCTTGTATCGGTATGGGCCAATCCCCTAACTCTAAGGGAATTTCTCTTAGAACCTTTAATAGAAATTTTGAAGGTCGTTCAGGCACAAAAGATGGTCAGATTTATCTTGTTTCTCCCGAACTTGCAGCAGCTTCTGCTTTGACAGGCGTTCTTACAGACCCACGCACCTTAGGAGATATGCCTGAATTCAAATTGCCTGAAGTGTTTACTATTAATGATAATATGATAGTTCCTCCTGTCGCAGAATCAGAAATGGATTCCGTAGAAGTTCTTCGTGGACCAAACATTAAGCCATTCCCTGTTTCTAAGCCCTTAGCTGAAGAAATCACAGCAAAATGTAGTCTTAAGGTTGGAGATAATATTACAACAGACCACATTATGCCGGCAGGTGCCAAAATTTTACCACTTCGCTCCAACATTCCTAAGATTTCCGAATATTGCTTTGCAGTTTGCGACGAATCCTTTCACGACAGAGCTTTGGAACTCAAACAGAGTGTCATAGTTGGCGGTTCAAACTACGGGCAAGGTTCTTCTCGTGAGCACGCAGCTCTTGCTCCTTTGTATTTAGGGGTAAAGGCAGTTTTGGTTAAATCCTTTGCCAGAATACATATGGCAAACCTTATAAATGCAGGCATAATTCCAATGACATTCGCAAACGAGACGGATTATGACCGTATAGACCAAATGGACGAGCTTTCTATAAAAGATGTTATTAACCAAATTAACAATGGTTCTGACATCACTGTTTCTAACATAACAAAAGGCTTTGACTTTACAGCAAAGGTTGAGCTTTCTCAGCGTCAAAAAGAAATGCTTATTGCGGGCGGACTTTTGAATTATACAAAAGAGCAATCCAAATAATTATAAAGGAGAATTACTATGGCTAAAATACAGATGAAAACTCCGTTAGTCGAAATGGACGGAGATGAAATGAACAGAATTATATGGCAGATGATAAAGGATATAATCCCTATTCCCCATATAGATTTAAAAACTGAATACTATGACTTAGGTCTTGTTCACAGAAATGAAACTAACGACCAGGTTACAATAGATAGCGCAGAGGCTACAAAAAAATATGGTGTTGCGGTTAAGTGTGCAACAATAACTCCTAATGCTGCAAGAATGCCCGAATATAATCTTAAGCAGATGTGGAAATCTCCTAACGGAACAATCCGCGCTATGCTTGATGGTACTGTTTTCAGAACTCCAATCTTAGTTAAGGGCATAACACCATATATTCCTACATGGACAGAGCCGATTACTATCGCTCGTCACGCCTATGGTGATGTTTACAAAAATGTAGAAATGAAGATTGACAAAGGTTCTAAGGCAGAGCTTGTTTGTACTGATAAAGACGGGAATGTTACTAAAGAATTGATATACGATTTTGCAGATTCTGATGGTATTGTTCAAGGATTACATAATAAAGCAAACTCAATTTCCAGCTTTGCAAGAGCTTGCTTTAACTTTGCAATTGATACTAAACAAGATTTATGGTTTTCTACAAAAGATACTATATCTAAAAAGTATGACCATACATTCAAAGATATTTTTGCTGAGATATATGAAAACGAATACAAAGAAAAATTTGAAGAGCTTGGCATTGAATACTTCTATACTTTGATAGATGATGCAGTTGCAAGAGTCATTCGTTCAAATGGTGGTTATATATGGGCTTGTAAAAACTACGACGGAGATGTTATGTCTGATATGGTTGCGACAGCTTATGGCTCTCTCGCTATGATGACATCAGTTCTTGTATCTCCTGATGGCGTTTACGAATACGAGGCAGCTCACGGAACAGTTCAAAGGCATTATTATAAGCACTTAAAAGGCGAAAAAACTTCTACAAACTCTGTTGCCACACTCTTTGCTTGGACAGGCGCTTTGAGAAAAAGAGGAGAGTTAGACCAACTTCCCGAATTAATTAAGTTTGCTAACGACCTTGAAAAGGCAACTATTATGACAATTGAAAATGGTATTATGACAGGCGACTTAGCTCTTCTTTCAAACCTTGAAAACAAGCAGAAAGTTGACACCGAAACATTCTTAATCGAGGTTAACAAGACTTTAGATTCTATAAGATAAGAATTACTTTAATCAGGCTGTAACAAAACAGAAAGCCTTATCTATGATACTACAGAATTATTATAATTAAATCCACGAAGTGGTTGTAGCAAAATACAGATTATGGTGATTTGCCAAATCACCTAAAAATAATCAATTTGCTACGCCCTTCTTTTTTTATGCATATTTTGTCATGGTTGGGATAAATTATACTATAAGTTTATCCTCTTATCTTGCTCACCGATAAGTTAGGAGTAATGAATTTTAGTGAGCAGAAAGGCTTTGAAACAATGTTTAAAAATACAAAATTCTTTATCTGCACGGTATTGGTATTCACTCTTTTATTTTCTGCAGTATCAGCCGCCCCCTCAACTCAGGTTGACACAGATGTTTCGACACAGCTTGTTAAAGGCAAATCGGGCATTCTTATAGAAGCCTCAACAGGCGAAGTTCTATACGCTCACAACCCCGACGAAAAACTCCAGATTGCAAGTGTTACAAAGGTTATGACAATGCTTTTAATAGCCGAAGCCTTAGACAATGGGAAAATCAAACTTGACGACATTGTAACAGTAAGCGAAAACGCTGCATCTATGGGAGGTTCGCAAGTATTTTTAGAGGTTGGAGAACAGATGAATGTAGATGATATGTTCAAGGCAATAGCTGTTGCCTCAGGCAACGACGCCGCAGTTGCTATGGCTGAATTTATAGGCGGAACACACGATGCTTTCGTAGAAAAAATGAATAAACGCGCCACCGAATTAGGCTGTAACAACACCCATTTTATAAACTGCAACGGTTTAAACGAAACTCCTGAACATTACAGCACTTCCCGTGATATTGCCATAATATCACGAGAATTACTAAACCATCCTCGCATTTTCGACTACACAACTATATGGATGGACTCTTTAAGAGATGGCAAATTCGGCTTATCAAACACAAATAAGCTTATTCGTTTTTATGATGGTGCAAATGGTTTAAAAACAGGCTCTACCGATATGGCAAAATACTGTCTTTCGGCAACAGCAAAGCGTGATAATATGCAGCTTATTGCCGTAGTTTTAGGAGCTCCCTCAACCGCCGAGCGCTTTTCCTCTGCGACTGCTCTGTTAGATTATGGTTTTGCCAATTACTCGGTAGCAAATCACGAAAATATTAATCTTGCCTTACCGAATATACAAATATCAGGGGGACAAAAAGATACCCTCTCCCTTGAAGTTCCAAATATGGGATTTATTCTGAAAAAAGGGAATCAGGATAAAATTGAAACAAAGGTACAGCTGAACCCCGTTGTAAACGCGCCTATCTCTAAAGGACAAAAAATAGGTGAAGTTGTTTTTTTGGTAGAAGAAAACGAAGTAGCTCGGCGAGATATAACAGCTTCGGAAGATATAAAAAAAATCGGCATTATTGAAATGTTTGGAAAACTCCTGAAAAAATGGATGAAATTTTAAATAAGAAACAAGGTCATATATTACCTCGCACCTTCATATAAATTAACAAAAGATATAATTGCGAAAAGAGGTAAACAAATATGATTGAACTTATAAAACAAGATGTTCGTACCGAGGAAATTCTCTGTCGGAAATGTAGCCAAACCATAGTTGAAACTGATGTTATCATTCCTGATATAAAACCTGATATCAAAAAAATTCTTAATGTCGAAGGATATATTTCTATAACACAAAAAAACATTCAGCAAGATAAGGTATATATACAAGGAATAATTAAACTCACCCTTTTATATACACCGGAAAATCATGATTCTGGTTGTGTTTGCTCAATTCCCGCAACCCAAGAATTTAACCACACTGTCGATTGCCATGGCGCAACTTCAGATATGAACCTGACGATTGATGCTTTTTTAGACAGCATAGACTCATCTATTTTGAACAGCAGAAAAATCAATTTGCGTTGTGTACTAAGCATGGATACCAAAGTTTCTCATTCAACTACTCTGTCTTTAAGTACAGATATGCAAGAAAATGACGAAATCCAATTAAAAAAGGAAACACTAAAACTCTGTAACAGCACCGAAAACGCTCAGGGTCAAATAGTTATTAAAGAACAACTCGATGTTCCTGCCGGCAATCAACCAATTGGCGAAATTCTTAAAATGTCTGTAACTCCCTCTTCCGTCGAACTATGTATGATGGAAAATAAAGCAATAGCAAAAGGTCAGGTTAAAATTTCCGTTTTGTATAAGGGCGATATGGATGAAAATTCAATACAATATATGGAGCATATTATTCCCTTTACTGAAATTTTAGATGTTGCAGATTCCAGCGAAGATATGGAAGGAGAAATCGAATACTCCCTTATGGATATTTTATATGAAATAAGAGAAGATAGCGATGGCGAAGCACGAATGCTGGGAGTAGATATAGTTCTTGGCTCAACAGTACACGGTTTTAATATTATAGATATAGATGCCATAACAGATGGTTACTCTCTTGGAAAACCAATCTCGTTAAAAACATCAATATACGAACCTGAACAAATACTGGATATTTCCACCGCCGAACTTTCTCACACAACAGAAGCGCAGATACCTCCTATGTTGCCAAATCTACAGAAGGTTTGTGATATAAACTCCTTAGGCAAGATAAGTGGTATCACGGCCGAAAACGGAGTAATAACTGTTCACGGAACAATTAATTCAAATATTCTTTATTTGACTACAGATAAAGATATTCCCTTATCAAGCTACAATCATATATCCGAGTTTTCTCAGGAATTTTCTGTCCCGCAAGCAGATAGCACCACTGTCTGCGATGCACATATTTTAATTCAGCATTGTAGCTATACCTTGTCCGGAGATAATTGTATTGATTTAAGAATAATTATTGGTATAACTCTTAAATCGTTAAAACAAATTTCTCTTGAACTCATTGAATCTATAGATATGCTAAACGAAAACTCTACTCCTGATAATTACCCCTGTATGGCATTGTATTTCGTTCAAGCCGGAGATACTCTATGGAGTATTGCAAAAAAATATCACACGACCATTGAATGCATTAAATCTCTTAACAATCTAACCTCAAATACAATATACCCTCAGCAACAACTAAAAATTGCCTCTTGTAGGAAAATTATTGCATAAAATAGGAGTGTCGTTAAACCGACACTCCTATTTCATTATCTTTAATTATTCAATTATTCTGTTGGAAGAATAACTAACAATCTAATAACGCCATCTGCAGCATAAATTAATACCTGGCTTGGGTTACTTGCACCCTCTTTATAAGTATTCAAACCATTTAATACTGCCTGATAATCAGCTGACAAATCAGAAATTTCTAATTTACTACCTGTATTATCATATTTCAAAACTCTTGCATTGCTGAATCTTGAGAAGTTGAATATATTAACATTTTCGTCAGGATCAATATCATCGCTCTGATCAATATCCTCGTCACGAACTGTTATACTAGCATCATCCTTCGCCATAACAGTACCTATAATTACAGCATAATCATCTCTGTCAAAGTCAACAGATTCTTTAGGATGTGTACCAAATTTAGCTCCACCATCTAAGCTATACAAGATGAAGTTTTCCTGTGCTGTAGAATAACCTTTTCTGTCTTTTCCGGCACGGAAGATATCTCCTTTTTGTGGAACAAAATCATCTCCACCTCTGGAATCGTCAATACCCTCTGTTGACAACCATGCAGACAAGTTGCCCTTAGAATTACCATAATCTACATAATAACCCTCCAGCTTTGTCATGATTTCGCCTTCGTTAGCATTATTTTTCTCATCATAAACATCATCTATAATATAGATTGGGCTATAAGCGCCTACCTTTGTTTCAGCAGATGCATCAAACATAACTACTACCTTTGCAGCATTTGTACCCGTTACATCAAACAACTCAACCTTATATGATAAAGAACTTGCAAAAGCGCTGCTGGTTTTCTTTGCATAATCATCATATGCTTTTCTGTCAGACGGAACAGCAAAAACAATCGCTGAACCAATATTAACACTTACACCAGCTGTATTCTTCAACTGTTTTGATGAAGATGTGTATGTCATTTTCTTTGATGCGTCTACTTTACTATAGAAGTAAAGCTTATCAGTGGTAATCTCGCTCTGAGTTTTTTCTGTTGGCTGCATTGTAATAACCTTATTCAATACAGTTTTACCGCCGCTTGTTCTTGTTGAATACTTAATAGGCTGTTGAACTGTAACATTGGTTGCCCCATCATCTTTATTAAGTTGACTATCTTTACCACAAGCAATCTCGCTAAGATATGCTACAGGATCATCCTGAGTTTCTCCATCAAATTTTGTATTACCTGCAACATCAGCAAAGATTTCCTTTCCTGTCTGAGTTAAAATTCTCAATGTAATTGTATCATCAAACTTATCCTTAGGCTCTCCATATCCCATAATATAACCATAAGAAATAGTTTCATTTACAACTTGTTTTTCATATGCAACAATACGCCCATTAATATCAAGACAGAATACACCGGTATCCTGATTTACAGGTTCGGGTTGGTCTGCAATTGAGCTACCATTCATCCATGGAGCAGCCAAAGAATATTTATATTCCTGATCGTTTATAACACAAGATTCTCCGCTTTCAACAGACTTAATTGTTCCCTTAACTGTTTCAGTAACAACTACAGCTGTCTGAACAACCTTGCCTCCGTTTCCTGCATTACTTCTTGCAAGACAAATAACATTACCTGTAGCAATTGAGCCGAACTGAATTTCGTTTCCACTTGCATTTAAGATAGTTGTATCAATCTCGCCATCTTCAACATCAAGCTTTAATGTCTTACTGTCGCCTTTTCTTGTTTTATTGTCTATGATAGAATATTCAGAAGTAATTTTACTTGATACATAATATATCTCATAATCCTTGATATTAATAAATTCATATTTGCCGTCGCCATTAGAATCTATTAATGTCATAGTTCCAACTTCAGGAATCATGCTCTTATCGAAAGCACTCTCGCTCTCATTTTCACCATAAAGCTTGCCATTGTAGATAACAATATTATCTTTATCCAACGCAATACTCGTTGGCTTCTTGTCAGAATCTGTTTTATAGTATTTAATCTGTGTAGCTGAAGATTCAGAAACTTCAATCAACGCAGGGTCAATCTTTAATTCTTCATTTTCAACCAAAACATAAAATGCTAAGTTTCGAATAGTGCTTCCATCATTCTTATAATAAAAGTTTATCTGATATCCCAAATAATTCTTCAAAGAAGCATCTGTTGTTTTGTATGTATGAGTTTCATACTCATCCGTATCAGGCTCTATAGCATAAATTTGAACTTCATCATTTCTCAAATCAACATCAGGTTCTGTTAAGCCTGTAACACCATCAGATGCAACCATACCTGTGTTCTTGATATAGCCAAGACAGTCTGTTAATATTGTTTTGTCGGTCAACTTATCATTTTCAAGCATAGGAACTTCTAATGAGTCATAAAGCATCTGAGCGATGCAGGCACGACTTGCAGGAGTTCCTACAGAACCAATCTGACCCAATTTCTTTGTTATAGCAAGCTTGTTAGCCTGTGCGATATAGTTTGTATACCAAGCGCCATCAGTAGCTACTCCAACACTTGAATATCCCAAAGCACACACTACCATCTTAACTGCTTCTTCATATGCAACATTATCCTTAGGACGGAATGTTAAATCATCATAACCATTGATAATTCCCATACCATATGCTGTGTTGATATTAGGAATAGCCCAGCTGATACCTGTATCGCTATCATCAATATCAGTAAATGGCATATCTGCAGCTGTAGCAGAACCAATATTTCCTAATCCCAATGTTCTCATAAGCATAGCTGTAAATTCAGCTCTTGTAACATTATTAAGAGGACCAAATGTGCCATCAGGATAACCATTTATAATACCCATTAAATTCAGAGTTTTAACAGCTTCTGCATAAATAACATCATCAGTTACATCTGAAAATACTCCTGTTGCCTTTGTTTCTGTTGCCTCTGCTACCATAACAGGAACTGCAAAGCTTGTTATCAGCATTGCAACTGTAAGAAGTAAAGACATTAATCTCTTTGTTTTTCTCATAGCATTACCTCCCGAGAATATATTTTTTATTATTTTACATTTTTAATAAGAGTATATAGACCCCTATTCTCTCTAATTTTATCAGCATTTTTCTTAAAAGTCAAGTTAAATTATAATAACATATTCTGTATTTATGCCCAAATTTTATTACTTTTTATTTATTCCTTTCCATTCGTAAAAATGTTCCCGCTTCAACAGGCTGGCTTGTTTTCACATAAATTGTGCTTTGAGGACGATTTGCAACATCAATTTCCACGCCTTCTGCATCTAAAATAAGCTGTACTTCCTCAGTAAAAAATTTACCCACAGGTCTTAAAAACTCCACTCTGCTTCCTTTAAAAAATCTATTTTTC
>JAZNCG010000231.1:0-4280 GCA_045587405.1 Ructibacterium sp.
TACAGCTGTCAAGAAAAAGGGTGATTTTCGAAAACACTCCTTTTAATGTTCGTGAGGCATATAAAGCGTTGAGAACTAATCTGATATTTTCGTTGCCAGGTGAAGGAAGTAAAATTATATTACTAACGAGTGCTAATGCAAGTGAGGGTAAATCAACAAATTCTATGAATATTGCTATTGCGTTTGCAGAAACGGGTGCGAAGGTTTGTATTGTTGATTGCGATTTAAGAAAGCCCAATATTGCAAGATTGATGCAACAAAAGGGTACTCCGGGACTTACAAATGTGTTGGTTCACCTCAACACAATTGAAGAGGTAATTAGAAAAAGTAAGTATAAAAATTTAGATTGCTTATTCTCAGGAGATATCCCTCCTGATCCTACAGAGCTCTTAGCTTCTCCACAAATGGATAAGGTTATTGATTATCTTAAGGAACATTATGATTATATTTTCATTGACACACCGCCTGTCAATGTTGTTACTGACGCGTCTTTGATTGCGGGTAAGGCAAATGGTGTTCTGGTTATTGCCAGACATGGAGTCACGAGTAAAAAAGAATTTAATAGTGCAATTCAACAGTTGAATTTTGTTAAAGCTAAAATTTTAGGGGCTTTGTTTAACTGTACGGATTCTGAAAATTCTAAATATGCTAGATCAAAACATTATGGCCGAAAACATTATTATAGACGCGGTTATTATGGTCGTGGATATTATGGTCGTGGATATTACGGACATTATCGGAAAGATTTTAACATAGAACCGAGTGAGAAAAATGATTGATTTTCATACACACATACTTCCGAGTATTGATGATGGAAGTGAGAATATTGAACAATCTGTTAAAATGTTAAAAATTATCAAGGAACAGAATGTGGATGGAATTGTTGCAACACCACATTTTGATTTAAGTTGCGAAAGCGTTTCTTCGTTTATAAAAAAGAGAAACGATGCGTTAATGAAAATTCCATTGTCTGATACTTTTCCTCAAATTTTTATGGGAGCTGAGGTATTATATAATTCTGACTACTTATATAAAGTTGATGACCTTGATGAGTTATGTATTGGTAATAGTAGGTATATGCTTATTGAGTGTCCGGCACAACCATGGGGAGTATCGTTTAGGGATTGCATATTAAAGTTAATATATGAAAGAGATATAATTCCTATTATTGCACATGTTGAGAGGTATTCATTTTTAGGGAATAATATGAATGTACTATTGTCGTTAATTAAACATGGTGTTTTGATGCAGATGAATTCAGAGTTTATTATTGATAAAAGAACAAGAAGAATAGCTTTTAAGATGATAAACAATGGTAGCGTACAGTTGCTTGGTTCTGATTGTCATAATACTGATACCAGACCTCCAAATTTGAACGAAGCTGTTAATGTTATAAGAAAGCATAAAGAGTTTGAATTTTTGTATCAGATTGATGAAATTTCTGCTGATATTTTGTTATAACCAATGTATAAGTAATGAATAAATTGTTACGGTTTAAATTCGAGGTGAGTGATAGTGGCTTCAAGTAATAAAAAAAATAAGCACATAGCTTTAATTGTTTTAATAGGTATTATTTTAATTATTTGTACATTGTTTGGATGGTTTATTATACGGCAGTATAATAATTTAAAAGCTATTTCATATATTACAAATTATTCTAAAGAAGAACGAAATGATTTTATAATTAAAAATAATGAAAAAATAAACGAAATAATAGAAAAAATGCCCGAAGAGATTGATGTTAAACCTTTAACTGAAGAGGAAGAAAAAAAGCTTCAAAGAGGCGAACTAACTAAAGAGGAAGCCATTAATATAATAATGGGTAATACAGCGGTGGAAAATGAACCTCTTGCAGAAAATGATGCAGATATAGATATTGAGTCACCAAAAAACAATTTAAACGATTTTAATGGTCCAGATAAGAACACAATTGAAAAGATAGAAGAGGATGATGAAAAAAACGAGGAAAAGAATGCTCATAACAACTTAGAATCCCAAAAAGATAATTCTGAATTAGAAAGATTAATTGCTGAAATATATTACTTGAAAACAAGTTTTACTGGTAAAATTGATTCTTTGGTTGAACAAGCAAAAAAAGAAGTATGGGCAAATGGAAATAGCAATATATTAGGTATTGGCAAAAAATACATCGGAATTGCTACTTCTTTAGAGTCAGAATGCGATAAGCAAATGGAAACTATTCTTTCGCAAGTTTTTGATGAGATAAAAAAATGTGATGGAGACACAAATTTAGTTAATGAAATCAGAACTGCTTATGAGAATGAAAAAAGTCTTAAAAAAGCGGTTTTGCTTGATAAATATTATCATTAAGTAGGTGCATTAGTGGCGTTAAGTAAGAAACTTATTTCAATCGTTGTTGTTATTTTTATTGCTTCAGTTATATTTATGCTTTCAGCCCAGAACGGGAGGGTATCAGATGATGTAAGCGAAGGCTTTTTGGAAAAAATACTAACAAGATTTGTTGATGGTTTTGAATTTAAAAATTCAGCAGAACAAAGAGAAATGATTGATAAATATCATGCATTTACCCGTAAATTAGCGCACTTTTCGATTTATATGCTTTTAGGTATTGCGCTTTGCTGCTTTATATATCAGTTTAAAATCAGGAATCCTTTAAAAAAATCGTTTGTCATTGGTATTGGTTCAGTATACGCTATAACTGATGAAGTGCATCAGTTTTTTGTATCAGGAAGAAGTGGGCAACTTAGTGATGTTCTGATTGATACAGTTGGTGTTATTATAGGTTTAATTATATTTTTGATGATATATAAATTAAAAAAATGTAAGATAATTAAAATTAAATATAAAAATAATTAATTTATTAGGAGGAAAAATTATGAAGAAAATTATTGTTGCGGTTTTAACACTTGCGATGTTGTTGCAATCTTCTTTAATTTTTGCAACAGAAGAGGCATATAAAGGGGTTCTTGATGTTCCTACGAGTTTAGGAGTTGGTACTGGTTCTAAGTTTGCAGATTCTATTAGAATTAAGCCAAACGAAATGATTGATTTAAGAGCATCGATTGATATGAAGGTTGTTAGAGATAAATTTTTAACTGAAGTAAAATTTGTCGAAGATACAATTATTAAAGATGATGCTGCAAAAAAAGCAAAATTTGAGGCTGCAAAAGTTACAGGAAGTTTCACTATTACATTAAAACATGACGAAAAAGTTGTTTTGCCTGAGGCTATTACGAAAGGAACAGATTTAGCTGGTTTTAATGCCGAGGCTTCGAATATTTTTGTTGAAGAATCTCGTGAAGATAAAGATGGCGTATTCACTATTAAAGTAAAAGTTGCCGGACCTAAAGGTGAAGGTGATGTTAGAACTGATTGCACAGTTAAAGCTTTGGTTGATAATATAGATACTTGGCTCGCTGATATGACTTTAACTCTTTCTGAAATTCCTGTAGGCTCTGCCGGAGTTTTTGAATTTGTTGGTGATATGACAGGTTCTACACATATTGAAGTTGCATCAGGGTATGGACAGGATATTGATTTTAAGGCAGTTCCTGTTGAAGGTGAAGAAGATATTGCTGTAACTGTAACAGCAAGAAGAAATGATTCATCTGCCGCAACAGGTATTGCTGTTACTCCATCAACTGAAGATCCAGATGTTGATGTAAATCTACCTAATAATGAGTATGCCGCTAAAGTATTTGTTGATGTTGAAGCTGATGATTGGTATGCTGATGCAGTTGGATATGTTACAAAGCTTGGATTAATGAATGGTACATCTGATGAAGAATTTTCACCTGAAATTGATACTACTAGAGGCATGGTTGTTACTATTCTTTGGAGATTATCAAATTCACCTGAGTTTGAAGCGACAGATGCATATACTGATGTAGAAGCTGATGAATATTATACACAGGCAATTGCTTGGGGTACAAGTGTTGGTGTTGCCAAGGGATACGGTGAAAAAATATTTGCACCTAATAAAGTTGTTTCAAGAGAAGAGTTAGCTGCTTTCTTTAATAGATATGCTGAATTTATGGAAAAATCTGATGGTATTGAAGTTAAAGATATTGACGAATATGCTGATGTAGACGATATTTCTGATTGGGCTTATGAGAATGTTAAGTGGGCTCTTAATGCTGGATTGTTAGAAGGTAAAGGTAGTGGAATTATTGATCCTTTGAATGACACATTGCGTTCAGAACTTGCAGCTGTTATCATGAGATATTGTGAAAATATTTCTAAATAATTTTAAAATTTGTATTGTGAAATCCACCCTTTAAAGGGTGGATTTCACAATA
>JAZNCG010000232.1:0-17837 GCA_045587405.1 Ructibacterium sp.
CTGAGTCAAGTAGTACGGAACTGTTTATAAATCCAAAGGAAACTTATGATGGAGCAATACCCAGTGGAAATTCGGTTATGACATATAGTTTAGTCAGATTGCATCAAATTACAGAAAAAGAAGAATATAAGTTGCTTTTAGATAAACAAATAGCTTTTATGTCTGCTAAGATATACGAATATCCGGCAGGTAACAGTATGTTTTTAATTGCACTGCTGATGCAAGAAGTTTTTATACCTCATATTACTATTGCTCAAAATGAACATGCTGATTTAAATCAAATAATAGAAAAGCTGCCTTTCATAGCAAACATACTTGTAGTGACAGATAGTAATGAGTATCCGCTTTTAAACAATCAGACAACATTTTATGTATGTAAAAATCACAATTGCCTGTCGCCAACTAATGCGATTGAATCTCTATGTTAGCCTTTGGAAATCTTTTCTTGATTTTTAATTATTTAATAGATTCATCGCAAATACCATTTTCACTATTTCTTTGTTTAAGGCGTATCATAGTTTGATATACTGGAATTCGAAAAGAGGTTATTTGATTATAACCCCTTTCAGCGTATATCTATACTTCTTAATGACTCAATTTGTACTTTTCTCCATAAAGCTTGAATTTTTCATCAAACTGCGGATTGTTTTCTTTAAGGCTCTGCTTATATACATGAGCGTTCATATTGTGGTGTGTTGCATCAATTAAGAAAGTTGTGATATTTGAGCAATGGTCGGAAGTTTGCTCTAAATTTGTTAAAAGATCTCCCCTAAATGAAGCCTGCTTCAACCGTACATTCGCCATCTGCTAAGCGGACAATATGTCTATCTCTGAGCATAGATTTAAAACCATCAATTACCTGTTCTAAAGTCTCTACGTTATATATTGTATGTTAACAAACTACGCAAAAAAATCCCCAAAACATCTCGTTTAAGGGATTTTCGTTGTTAAAGTATTAAATCTTATTCCGCAAAAGTAATCGTAACTTTTGTACCTTTTCCCTCTGTACTTTCAAGAGAAACATCTGCATCGTGGAAAGCTGCTCCGTGTTTTACAATTGCAAGCCCAAGTCCTGTTCCGCCTACGAGTTTTGAATGACTTTTATCTACTCTATAAAAGCGTTCAAAAACTCTGCTTTGTTCGGACGTCGGAATACCGATTCCTGTATCTCTTACGGTAACACTTATCTTGTTGTTTGCCTGATTGACAATGACATCAACAGTTCCATTCTCTTTGTTATACTTGATTGCATTGTCGCAAAGGTTATATATCATTTCATCAAGGATTTTTCTTGCACCATAAACTTTTGCGGTATCACCGATGATGTTAAATGCGATATTTCTTTTATCAGCAATAGGTGTAAGTCTTTTCACAATATCCTTTGAAAGCTCATAGATGTCAACATTTTCTTTTTCAAAAGGAACTGCACCCTCGTCGAGTTCAGATATTTTCATAATGTCGCTGACAAGAGTGATAAGTCTTTGTGCTTCATCGTAAATAGAAGTAGAAAAGTCAATAACAGTTTCGTCCGGCATACCGCCTGATTTCATCATCTCTGCAAAGCCTGAAATAGAGGTAAGCGGAGTTTTCAATTCGTGTGATACATTAGATGTAAATTCCTGACGAAGTTGTTCACGCTTTACACTCTCGGTAATATCAATAATTACCATAACAGCACCGATTATTTTATCTCCGTCAAAAACGGGATTTGCAATCAGATTATATGTGTTTTCTTCGTGGGTAATATCGTTTTCGCTACGTGAACCTGCAAGTGCCGTTTCAATTGTATTTCTAAAGCCACGACTTCTGTTGAAAGAAAGAACACTTTTGCTTTCAGCATCGTCAACCTCAAGCAAGGTTTTAGCCGCCTGATTGTAAGAAAGAATATTGAAATCCTTATCAATAATCAAAAGTCCTTCGCTCATATTTTCTGTTATGAGTTTAAATTCCTCTTGTTTTTGCTCTGCTTCTTTTACCTGCTTTGAAATAGTCTTTTTCTGAGCAGATATTTTTTTGAGTAGTGGTGTTAATTCCTCGTAAGTTTCATTTGCTGATGGATTATCCAAATCAAGCTCATTGATTGGTTTTATAATCGCTTTCGATAATCTATGGGACAGAAACAAGGAAATAAGCAAAGCGATAACGATTATGATAATAAGTGGTTGCAGGAGTCCAAGCAATATTATAACCACAGAATTTTGAGTGGTTGACACACGAAGTATAGTTCCGTCATCAAGTTTCTCTGCATAGTACAAAGTTTTCTGCATCAAAGTATTTGAATATCTTGAGCTTGTACCTTTTCCATTTTTTATCGCATCTTCAATTTCTTTTCGATCAGCGTGGTTTTCAAGTTCATCTGCACTTGCGGAGGTATCTGCTAAAACTGTACCATCACTTGACACCAAGGTTATTCTTTTACCTTTTTCATTGAAATTATCTATGAAGTCTGTACCTTCATTTTTCACTGCATAGGATATGTATCCTGCTTCGCTTTCAAGCTCTGTAAACATCTGTGATTCAAAATAACTGAAAAGTACGCCGAATGTTAAACAAAAGCTCATAAGCAGAATAAGCATTGAGGTAAAAAAGTTTGAACGAAACATCTTATTAACCATTCTCACTACCTCCAAGCTTATAACCTATATTCTTAACAGTATGAATAAGATCGCCTGCGGTTTCAAGTTTGATACGGAGCTTTCTTATATGTACATCAAGAGTTCTTGATTCATCATAAAATTCTCCCCATACACGGGTAAGCAATGTGTCTCTTGAAACAACATTGCCCTCTGCTTCCAAAAGCACCATTAAAAGCGAATACTCCTTGAAAGAAAGGTTAACTTCTTTTCCCGATACCTCGATGATGTGCTTTTCGGGATTTACATACAAATCTCCGATTTTATATTCTTTTACCTTGTTGGTCTTTTCATATCTTCTTAAAACTGCACGAACACGGCTTGTAAGTTCTGTCATACCAAAAGGCTTTGCAATATAATCATCTGCACCCATATCAAGTCCCGTTACTTTGTCAAATTCACTACCTTTGGCAGTAATCATAATCACGGGAATATTTTTTGTGCTTTCATCTGCCTGAAGTTTTCCCAAAATAGAAAGTCCATCTTCTTCAGGAAGCATTATATCAAGCAAAACAAGCTGTGGCTTTTCGTTTTTTATTTCTTGCCAAAATTCACTCGGCAAACTGCAGCCTTTAATTGCATATCCCTCTTTTTCAAGGGCATAGCATACAAGTTTGCGAATATTGGCATCATCCTCTACAAAATAAATCAACACTTTCACCTCCGAAAAATGATTTACATATATATTTTAGCATAAAATGTGAGTTTTTTCAATAAATTGATGTCATTTCATCAATCTATACATATCATTAGTTATCTTATGCGTGTTTTCCCGTAATAGAGTATATAACCCATTCTGCGATATTTTCTGCATGGTCGCCGATACGCTCAAAGTATTTTGCAATCATCAGAAGGTCAATAAGCGCTTCTGCATTAGCGGCTTTGTTTTCAATAGCAGAAATAAGTTCTCCTTTAACTTTGTCAAATAAATCATCAACGATGCTATCGTGTGAAATAACTCTATGAGCAAGTTCAACATCTTTTTTAACAAAGGAATCAACACTGTCTGTAACCATTTGGATTGTTGCTCTTGCCATATCTGCAATGTGGGTTTCACTCTGCATACCGCATCCGTTGGCGTATTCTGCGATTTCTGCAATATCAGATGCTTGGTCACCGATTCGCTCCATATCCGAAATCATTTTAAGAGCAGATGAAATTGTTCTAAGGTCTGATGCAACGGGTTGTTGTTGCATTAAAAGTTTCATACAAAGAGTTTCAATATCTCGTTCCTTTTGGTCAATCTGCTTGTCAGCTTCCCAAACGCTTTCTTTCATTTTTACATCGTTATCTACAAGAAGTTTTACTGCTGCAGAAATTGCTTCTTCGCAAAGTGCACCCATAGTTATGAGTTCATTATTCAAGTTGTTTAACTGTTCATCAAATCTGTTTCTCATATCAACCAAACCTTCCCGTAATATAATCTTCTGTTCTCTTGTCCCGAGGAGCAGAGAACATCTTTTCAGTTTCATCAAACTCTATTACTTCGCCGAGCAAGAAAAATGCGGTTTTATCTGCAATTCTTGCCGCTTGCTGCATATTATGAGTTACCATAACGATTGTGTATTTTTCTTTAAGTTCTTCTGCCAAGTCCTCGATTTTTGAAGTTGAGATAGGATCAAGAGCAGATGTAGGCTCATCCATAAGAAGAATATCCGGCTCAACCGCCAAAGCTCTTGCAATGCAAAGTCTTTGTTGCTGACCGCCACTCATACCAAGAGCACTCTTTTTAAGTCTGTCCTTACATTCATCCCAAATAGCAGCCTGACGGAGAGAACGCTCTACAATTTCATCTAAAGCTACTTTTGATTTGATTCCGTGAATACGAGGTCCGTAAGCAATGTTGTCATAAATACTCATAGGAAACGGGTTCGGTTTTTGAAATACCATTCCGACCTTTTTTCTTAAAATGTTTACATCCATATCTTTGTAAATGTCAACACCATCAAGGCAAATTTCTCCTTCAATTCTGCATCCTTCAACCAAATCGTTCATACGATTAAGACTTTTCAAAAATGTAGATTTACCACATCCTGAAGGACCGATTAAAGCAGTAATCTGTCTTTCGGGAAGTTCTATGTTAATATCTTTCAATGCGTGGTTTGTAGTGTACCACAAATTAAGGTTTTTAGCAGTAATAATTCCCATTATCTTGCTCCTTTCTTTTTCAACATTTTAGCCGTAAGTTTTGCACTCATATTGATTACAAATGTTAGCACCAAAAGTATTGCTGCTATTGCAAAGGCAATTTCAAATTCTCCTCGTTCTTTTGCATACATATAAAGTGCAACTGTAAGTGATGAACCTGCGTTACCGGGTTTTACTGCATCTACAATTCCTAAAACTTCATTTGCCATACCTGCAGTAAAGAGAAGTGCCGCACTTTCACCAACAATTCTTCCGATTGACAATATACACCCCGTTACAATTCCGTCAACAGCAGAAGGCAGTACAACAGTTCTTATCATATACCATTTACCTGCACCTAATGCAAGAGAACCTTCTCTGTATCCGTTTGGTACAGTTTTAAGACTTTCCTGTGTTGTTCTTATAACTGTAGGAAGAGTCATAATAACGAGAGTGAGCGAACCTGCAATCAGCGATGTTCCAAGCGAGAAGAACTGAACAAATATCAGCATACCGACAAGACCGTATATGATTGAGGGTATTCCTGAAAGTGTTTCTGTTGCAAGCTCGATAATACGAACAACTTTTTTATTTTCCGCATATTCATTTAAGTAAATTGCGGCTCCTACACCGATAGGAAGCACAATCACAAGGGTTATAAGAATTATATAGAGAGTGTTTAATATATTTGGAAGTATGCCCACAGTTTCACGAATAAGGCTTGGCTTTTGCGTTAAAAATCCAAGTGAGATATGTGGCAAACCTCTGTATAAGATATATCCAATAATTCCAAGAAGAATAAGGCAGATAATTCCTGCTGACAAATACATAAGCACATTTAAGATAGTGCATTTTATTTTTCTGTTTAATGATATTTTTTCGTGCATACGCTTACTCCTTATCCTTTTTTACTATCAGATTAAGTACCAAATTGATTATCAGAATGAACACAAATAGCACCAATGCGATAGAGAAAAGTGCTTCTCTTTGTAAACCTGATGAATAGGACATTTCACTTGCAACGGCTGTTGTAAGGAAACGAACACTTTTGAAAAGTCCGGGCATATTAGCAACGTTACCTGATACCATCATAACTGCCATAGCTTCACCGATGCTTCTGCCGATACCAAGCACAACTGAAGTAAGTATTCCGCTTTTTGCTGCCGGAACAATTACTTTAAATACGGTTTCTGTTTTGGTTGCACCAAGTGCAAGTGATGCTTCTTCATATTCTTTGGGTACTGCTCTGATTGCAGTTTCGGATACTGATATTACTGACGGCAATATCATAACTGTTAAAACTATAATTGCCGAAAAGAGGTTTGCACCATCCGGCAGATTAAATGCTTCACGAACCAACGGTACAATTATTATCATACCTACAAGACCATATACAACCGATGGAATTCCCGAAAGCAAATCAACACTACTGCGAACAGTTTTTGCTATTTTGTCATTCGCCATTTTAGCAACAAATATTGCACACATCAGACCAAGTGGTACTCCAATTATTATTGCACCGATTGTTCCGTAAACTGATGTCAGAATGAAAGGTAAAATACCGTAAGACGGAGTAGAGGCAGTTGATGCCCACTCCGTCCCGAATAAAAAGTCATATAGTCCAATTTCGCCAATGGCAGGCATACCTGATGTGAAAAGAAATCCGGTAATGAGAATGACAAAAGCAACAGCTAAAAATCCACAGAAAGTGAAGATGATATTCATTGATTTTTCAATTACATTCGCTGCTTTTTTAATTCTGCTCATTCTCTAATCTCCTTATCTTGCTACCGGTACGGCACCTGCTTTTACAATCAACTCATCAGCTGCACCTGATGTTGCAAACTCGAAGAATGCTTTTGTGCTTTCAGAAAGCTCTGCATTTTTCTTGGTTACGAATACGAAGTTACGCTGAACTTTGTATGTTCCATTCTGAATTGTTTCTGTTGTAGGAGATACACCCTCAACCGAAATCATTTTAACTGTATCTTTTACAGATGCTACCGATGCATAACCGATTGCATTAGGATTGGAAGCTACTGTCTGCACAACATCACCTGTTGATGTAAGTTCCTGAGAATATTTGCAAACATCTTCTGTATCGGTGATTGATTCAAAGCCATCTCTTGTACCTGATGCAGCTTCTCTGCCGATAAGAACAACGGGGGCATCTGCACCGCCAACCTCGCTCCAATTTGTAATTTCGCCTTTGTAAAGTCCTGCAATCTGTTCGATTGTAAGGTCTTTAACGGGGTTTTCAGGATTTACAATTACGGCAATTCCGTCAATCGCAACTACTGTTCCGGTAAGCTCTGCTTTTTCTTCATCTTTCAAATCTCTACTTGAAAGACCGATGTCGCATCTACCTTCAAGAACCGCCTGAATACCGCTACCTGAACCCGTAGGATTGTATGTAACCTTTACATCAGAGTTTTCTTCCATATAGGCTTCACTCAAATATCCGATTACCTTTTCCATCGAGGTTGAACCGTCTGTTGCAACTGTTCCGCCGTTACTTGTGCTTTTGTTTACACCGCAACCCGTAAAAAAACAAGCCACCAAACTAACTACTGTCAAAATACTTATGATTTTCTTCATCAAAATCACTCTCCTTAAAATTTTTTGTTTTCTTTTTGACTACGATAACAGTTTAGCATAGACAATGTTAATTCCAAAAGTTATGGTATGTTAATTGTAGGTTAAGCTTTTAAAAGCCTACCACTCAGACGAATGGTAGGCTTTGTTTGTGTACAATACTTATTTTCTATGACAATATTTTATTGAATTTACAACATTGTTAATATTACTTTTTCGACAGCATAAGAATTGGAGTAAAATCCACAAAAAATTTAAAGTCTTTTCTTTGGTTAATGCGTATCAAAATTTAAACAAAAATCCACTACAGATCACTCTGCAATGGATTTTAAATTTTCTGATATATTGTTTTACATTGCTTCACTAACAAATATAACACCGCAAGCATTAGATCCTACATGAGCACCAATTGTTGCACCGATATTTATTATGTTTTCAGGCAATATCTCAAAACCAAATTTTTGAACTGCTTCTGCCAACAAATCTCCGTTTTTACGATTATTAGAATATACGATATAAATTGGATAATCCAAATCAGGAGTATATGTTTGCAGTTTTTTCGAAACCGTACTTATACCACCTTTCATACTCATTGCTTTAGAAGATACTTCTACTTTACCTTCTTCGGAAATGCGAATAACAGGCTTGATATTAGCAAGTGTTCCAACAGTATATGCAGTTTTTGACAATCTACCGCCTTTATGGAGGTACTCTAATGTATCAACGCAAGCATACAACTTGATTTTAGTTTTAACAATTTCCAATGCATCAAAAATCTCTTTTGCAGATTTGCCTTCGTTGCGAAGCTTCACAGCATAATCACCCAAAAGTCTTTGTCCTGCCGTTGCATTAAGGCTGTCAACCACATAACAATTTTCATAATCAAGCATGTTCTTAACTAAAAATGCGTTTTGGTAGGTTCCGCTTAATGCTGATGATATGGTAATAATTATACATTCATCGCCATTTTCCATAAATTCTTCAAGTAGCACTTCAAAATCATATGGAGTAGGCTGTGATGTTTTTGGAAAGTTCTCGCATTTTTCCAACAATTCATAAAACTGTGCTTTTGTCAAATTTTCATTTTCCTTATACTCATTATTATCAAATGAAATTTGCATTGGAACACAAGTTATATTATATTTTTCTAATTCCTGTGGCTCAAAATCTGCCGCTGAATCCGTAATAATTCTAACCATATCAACCCTCCGAGATATTTGCACCGATTTTTCTGAACTTGTTATATCTATCTTCAAGAAGTTGTTCTATTGAAAGAACTTGTTTCTTTTTCAATTCTTCTACAAGATAATTTTTTAAATCAGAACAAATTTCTTCGGCTGATTTATCTTTTTCGTCAATTACTTTTTCCACTATGTCAAAAGAGTATAAATCGTCTGCGGTAAGTTTTAATGCATCAGCCGCATCAGAAGCTTTGGAAGAGTCCTTCCACAAAATACTTGCACAGCCTTCAGGTGATATAACAGAATATACAGAGTTTTCAAGCATTACAGTTGTATCACAAACACCGAGTGCTAACGCACCGCCTGAACCACCTTCGCCAACTACAACGGAAATAATAGGAGTTTTAATCCCCATCATTTCAAAAAGATTTTCAGCTATCGCTTCGCCTTGACCTCTTTCTTCAGCGTCAATTCCGCAATATGCACCGGGACTGCCTATAAAGCAGATTATCGGTCTTTTAAATTTCTCAGCTTCTTTCATAAGTCTGAGTGCTTTTCTGTATCCTTCGGGTGTGGGACAACCAAAATGTCTTTGAATTCTTTCTTCAACCGTTGCACCGCGCTCCATCGCAATTGCTGTTACAGGAATGCCGTTAAGCATACCAACACCGCCTACGATGGCTCCGTCATCACCGAATCTGCGGTCACCGTGGAGTTCAACAAAATCATCTATCATTCTTGAAAGGTAATATCCACCCATATTTCGGTCATTGGCTCTTGCTGCCAATACTCTTGTATATGCATTTACTTTTGTTTCCATCAATTATCACATCCAATCTTATAAGGCTACTGCTGAATGAATCTTAAGGAGCTTTCCAATTGTATATTTAAGTCTTTGTCTATCCTCAATCATATCAATAAATCCGTGCTCTAACATAAATTCAGCTCTTTGGAATCCTTCAGGTAGTTTTTCCCCTGTGGTCTGTTCAATAACTCTTGCACCAGCAAAACCAATCAAAGCTTTGGGTTCAGCGATAATAATATCTCCTTGCATAGCAAAACTTGCCGTTACGCCTCCGGTTGTAGGATCTGTAATAACGGTAATATAAAGATTTCCACCATCACTATGTTTCTTTGCGGCTCCGCTAACCTTTGCCATCTGCATAAGGCTAAAAATCCCTTCCTGCATTCTTGCACCGCCGGAAGTAGTAAAACCGACAACAGGAAGATGTTCCTTTGTTGCTTTTTCAAAAAGTCTTGTTATTTTCTCACCAACAACAGTTCCCATACTGCCCATCATAAATTTGGAGTCCATAACGAATATTGCACAAGGAAATCCGTTTATTGTAGCTGTTCCGCAGACAACACCTTCGTTAAGACCGCTGTCTTTAACAGCTTTTTTGATTTTTTCATCATATTCAGGGAAATCTATGGGATTTTGGCTTTTCAAATTACCATCACATTCAACAAAGCTATCCTTGTCTGTAATAATAGCAATTCGCTCTAAAGCGCCCATTCTTAAATATGCTCCGCATTCAGGACAAATCATAGAATTATTAAAGAACACAGAATGTTTATTAGTATTTTTACATTTAGGACAAGCTATATCTTCATCCTTATTTAGAAAATTAAATATCTTTTTTAATTCCATTACTTTTCCTCCGATTTATTTGCTATTGCAAATGAAAATTCAGCACTTACACAGAGTTTTCCATCAACATATCCGCATCCTTTTGCAAAATAGAAAGGAGAACGGTCTTTGGTTATTTCACACTCCGTTTCAAATATATCGCCCGGTTTAACGGGATTTCTAAACTTTACCTTATCAAGTCCCGTAAAATACGGAAGCTTACTTTCATCAATAACACCGTCTAAGCACACACATACAGATTGTGCAAGAATCTCGCAAAGAATAACTCCCGGAACTACAGGGTTATCAGGAAAATGACCTTTTAAAAACCATTCATCACCGGTTATTTTCTTTTTTCCGTGTGCAATACCATCGACAAGTTCCACTTCATCCAAAAGAAGCATATTATCTCTGTGTGGCAAAATGTTTTTAATTTCTTCTCTATTCATAGGCACCTCAGATTTTCGCAAATGCAACACAAGCATTGTGTCCACCAAATCCGAGAGAAGTGGACAAAGCAAGGTCAATCTCTGTTTCGTTTGCTTTGTTCGGAGTATAGTTCAAATCACATTCTTCGTCTTTTTCCTGATACCCGATTGTAGGGGGAACAATATTTTCACCAAGTGCAAGCACTGCAGCAATTCCCTCAACCGCACCGGCTGCACCAAGAAGATGACCTGTCATCGACTTAGTTGAGCTGATATGAATCTTATATGCATCATCACCAAACACATTTTTAAATGCCTTTGTTTCTGTTTTATCGTTAAGCGGCGTGCTTGTTCCGTGTGCATTTATGTATATCTTATCAGGTGCGAATGTTTTGCCTGCTTCTTTCAAGCAATCGCTGATTGCTCTTGATGAGCTTTCAGCAGAATCATCGGGAGCAGTTACATGGAAAGCATCACAAGTGCTTCCGTAACCAACAACCTCAGCATAAATTTTAGCACCTCTTGCTACTGCATGGTCGTAATCTTCTACAATGAGTGCTCCGGCACCTTCACCCATAACAAAACCATTTCGGTTTTTATCAAAAGGAATTGATGCTTTTTCAGGGTTATCGCTTTCAGAAAGTGCCATACAGTTCATAAAAGCAGCTACAGCCAAAGGAGATATACTTGCTTCAACACCTCCGGCTATGATTGCATCTGCCCAGCCGCCTTTTATTGTTCTGTACGCTTCGCCAATTGCTGTTGTACCTGTAGCACACGCTGTGCTCACGGCAATACAAGGACCTTTTGCACCAAATTTAATAGCAATATTTCCTGAAGCCATATTGGTTATAAGCTTTGGAATAAAGTGCGGAGATACACGAAGCGGACCACGATTAAGAAGATTATTATGTTCATCTACAAAGGTGTCAAAACCGCCTATGCCACTACCATAGTAAACGCCAAAGCGTTCAGGAGCAACATTATTCTCTATACCGCTGTCATTTACTGCCTGTGCTGCAGCAGCTATAGCGTATTGCACAAATTTATCACTTCTTCTGATTTCTGCCTTTTCCATATATGGAGTTGGATCAAAATCTTTTATTTCTGCAGCAACCTTTACACGATACTCACTTGTATCAAATTTTGTTATGTAATCAATTCCGCATTTACCTGTCTTTAAGCTATCCCAAAATGTAGGAACATCACATCCTACCGGTGTTACTGCTCCAAGACCTGTTATTACAACTCGTTTCATACATTTACCTCCTTAATTAAATGGCAAGACCGCCGTCAATACGAATAACTTCGCCTGTAATATAATCAGAAATATCATCAGCCAAAAATGCTGCCAGGTTTGCAACATCTTCCGGTTTACCTAATCTTTTGAGTGGTATCAATTTCAAATATTCTTCTGACTGTAAATCCTTTGTCATATCTGTAGTTACAAAACCGGGAGCAATTGCATTACAACAAACATTTTTTGATGCAAATTCCCTTGCTGTTACTTTAGTTAAAGCAATTACACCTGCTTTTGAAGAAGAATAATTTACCTGTCCTGCAGTTCCGAGCAGAGCAGACACGGAAGATACATTGATTATTTTTCCGTATTTCTTCTTTATAAAGTTTCTGCCACATGCTTTTATCATATTAAAGCAACCTTTTAAGTTTGTGTTTATAACATCATCAAATTCTTCTTCACTCATTGATATCAAAAGGTTATCACGGGTTATACCTGCGTTATTTACAAGAATATCTATACCGCCAAAGTTTTCTGTAATAGCCTTTACAGTTTCTTTGCATTCTTCTGCATTTGCTACATTGCATTTATAGATTTCTGCTTTAACGCCGTTTTTTTCTGCATTTTCTTTTACGGCGTTTGCGGCATCTTCATTACCGTTATAGATTATTGCTACATTAACCCCTTGGCTTGAAAATTTCTCTGCAATTGCAGCACCTATACCTCGTGATGCACCTGTTATAACAGCAACTTTTCCATTAAGCATTATTCTTCACCGCCTCTACAGTTTCCAAAAGTGTTTCTGCATTTTCAACCGAATATACATTTACTTCTTTTGAAATCTTCTTAATCAATCCACAGAGAGTTTTACCGGGACCAACTTCAATAAAATCTGTAAATCCGTTTGCAATCATATTTTCGATTGTTTCCTGCCACTTTACAGGAGATTGCATCTGCATTTTAAGTGTTGATGTAATATCATCTTCGTATGGTTTTGCGGTAAGATTTGCATATACCGGAATTTTAGGTGCAGTAATTTCATAAGCCTTAAGCTCTGATTCAAATTTATCAGCAGCATCACTCATAAAAGGAGAGTGAAAAGCTCCGCTTACAGCAAGTGGAATACATCTTCCGCCAAGTTCTTTTACCTTTTCCTCGAAGGCAGGCATACTGCTCTTTAAACCTGATACTACTGTCTGTCCGGGACAGTTATAATTTACTGCATATAAACTATCAAACTCTGACGCAGTCTTTGTAACTGTTTCGCTGTCTAGTTTGAGAACTGCACACATTGCGGCATTTTCAGGATCAGCCGCTTCATTCATAAATTGTCCACGAGAAGTAACTATTTTAAATCCGTCAAGGTAGGAGTAACTACCGCCATACGCTAGTGCTCCTATCTCACCGAGAGAAAATCCGGCAACTGCATCTGCATAAATACCTTTCTCGTTAAGCGACAAAGCTGCCGCAAGGCTGGCAAGATACATACAAGGCTGAGTGTTTGCCGTAATTTTTAATTCTTCGTCAGAACCCTCAAATGACTGCTTCATTGTGCCGGGACGAATTTCTTCTGCATCATCATACAGTTTCTTTGCTATACCTTCCATTTCGTACAAGGATTTTCCCATACCGCTGTATTGAGAACCTTGTCCTGAGAAAACAAACGCTATTTTACCCATTTTTTTGCTCCAATCAATATATTTTCAGCTTCAGTTACAATATCTGCTATTATGTCCGAAGCATTTTCTTCTTTGTTAACTAAGCCTGAAATCTGACCTGCTAAAAAGCAACCTTTTTTACTGTCACCGTCAACCACTGCTGCTCTCAAAGAGCCAACAGCCATCATTTCAAGTTCTTCATCGCTTATACTTGTATATTCAGCTTTCTGATATCCTCTTGAAAACGGACTCTTAAGACTTCTTACGGGATGTCCTAATCTTCTTCCCGTAACTATGGTTGCCGTGTCGTTTGCTTTTAAAATTTTGTCTTTATATTCACGACTTATATTACATTCGTGTGCTACTAAAAATCTTGTTCCAATTTGAACACCTACACCGCCTAACATCATAGCGGCTGCCATTCCTCTGCCATCAGCGATACCGCCTGCGGCAATAACGGGAATGCTCACGCTGTCACAAACCTGCGGAACAAGTGCCATAGTTGTCATTTCGCCTACATGACCGCCTGATTCACCGCCTTCTGCTATAACCGCATCTGCACCGCTTCTTTCTACAAGCTTTGCAAGAGCAGAAGATGCTATAACAGGAATGACTTTTACACCAGCTTCTTTCCACATAGGTATGTATTTTTCAGGATTACCTGCACCTGTGGTAACAACTGCTACCTTCTTTTCTGCAATGAGTTTTGCAATTTCATCAATATTTTCGCCCATAAGCATTATGTTTACGCCAAAAGGCTTGTCAGTTAGCTTTCGTGCTGTGTCTATCTGTTCCGAAAGCCAACTGACATTACCGTTCGCAGCAGAAATAATGCCAAGTCCACCACCGTTTGACACGCTAGCGGCAAGGTGAGCATCAGATATATGTGCCATACCTCCTTGCAGAATAGGGTGCTTTATTCCAAGCATTTCACATATTGGTGTATTTAACATTACTCCACGCTCCTTTTTTACTTACGCTTTCTTAGAATCGATGTAAGCAACCAATTCTTTTACGCTTTTGCCAGCTTCAGCAGGTTTGATTTCAACGCCGAATTCATCTTCCATTTCCATCATGATTTCAACAGCATCAAGAGAATCAACGCCGAGGTCTTCAAATGTTGCTGCCTCTGAGATTTCTGCTACATCCATTTCAAGATGTTCTGCCAATAATTCTTTTACCTTTTCGAGTGTCATAGTTAATTCCTCCTAAAATAAAATAAATATAAAAATTAAATAAATTTAATTTTTTACCATTTAATAATGCAAGCGGCACTAGATAATCCGCCGCCAAAGGCTGACATTACTATTTTGTCTCCTTTTTTAAGTTTTCCTGATTTTACAAGTTCATCAAAAGCTATTGCCACGCTTGCTGATGAAGTGTTACCATATTTTTCAATGTTAACAACAAATTTTTCTATAGGCATTTTAAGACGCTTTGCAGCATATTCTATAATTCTGATATTTGCCTGATGGGTTACTATGTAATCAATATCCGAAAGTTCGAGACCTGCATCGGCTGTTACTTTCTTAATATCTTCAACAATCTTGCTTACTGCAAATTTAAAGGTTTCCTGACCATCCATAAATATATACGGATGTTTGATTTCGCCTTCATAAAAAGGTGAACTGCCTGAAAATGCCGGAATTTCTATTACTTCATTTCCACCGTTTGTGTAAAGCATAGAAGAAAGATAGCCATCACCCGGTTCAATAACGAATGCACCTGCTCCGTCACCAAAAATCACGCAAGTTCCTCTATCTTTCCAATCAACAAGCTTACTTAGTCTTTCGCTTCCTATAACCAATGCTTTTTTTACATTTCCACGCATTATGTATGAAACAGCAGTATCTAACGCAAATAAAAAACCACTACATGCTGAATTTACATCAAATGCAGGACAATTTGCGCCTATAGCCTTTTGAACCATCCCGGCAACGGTAGGACATAAAGTTTCAGAAGATATGGTAGCAGCAACAATCAAATCAATTTCTGAACCTGAAATTTCCGCCGAAGCAAGTGCTTGCTCTGCGGCATGGATTGCAAAATCTGCGGCTGTTTCAGTAACTGAAACATGTCTTTCTTTTACACCAACACGTTGCATTATCCATTCATCAGAAGTATCTACCATTTTAGATAAATCATCATTAGTAACAATCTTTTCCGGAACATACGCTCCTGTACCGAGAATTTTTATAGACATTGAAGTACATCCTTTCTTTAGCACACCATGTGCTGTAAGTTTTTTTCGGGAATTCAACAATTCCCGATACGATTTTACAATATTCAGCACACTGTGTGCTGAATATTTTTTAAACAGAGATTTTCTCTCTGCTTAAAAATTTCATATTAAGCTTTTAGTCCATTTAAAATGAATTGGAATCCATATCTGTATCTTTTAAGTGCTTCTTGCAATGGCAGTTTTCTTCCGATTGCATCTGTATTAAATCCTCTGATAAAACACCAAATAGCATAACTTGTCATATCAGGATCGACTTTTACGATAAGTCCCTTTTCCATAGCATAATTGAGGATTTTTGTGATTTCTTCTGTCCACCATTTGTAATTACTTTCAGAGACAGAATCATTTTCAAAAACATAATGTGCAAAATTCATTCTTGTTTCATAAGAAATAATAAGGGTTTTTTCAACCTCATCCATTATCTGCTCAAAAAAGTCTTTATTTTCATCAAAGTGGAATTTCAAACTTTTTCTTACTTCCAAAATAGAGTTTTCAGAAATTATATTAAGCACTTCCTCAACATTGTGAAAGCGGTTATAAAAAACTCTGTTTGTTATTCCTAAATGATTTAATATCTTGCGGACATTAACATTGTGCGCCCCTTCAGTTGTGGCAAGATATGACGCAACATCAATTATTTTCTGCGACATTTCATCAACAATCAACTCTTCATTTGTGTTTGCCATAGGAGCACCTCCTTATTCAGCACACACAGTGCTGAATATATATTACCACATTTTTCTTGTCTTGTCAATGGAATGGGGAAAATTCATTTTATTTATGTGTAGGTTTACAATAGATGTGTTACATTACATAACATTTTGAGATGATTTTCAATCCTCACAAAATATTATGTTAAAAAAAAGAATACGGAAACTTTACCAAATGTGTTATAGTTAAGTTACCACACCAAACTATACAAAGAAAGGTTTCCGCATATGAAAACTATAACACAAACTATGAAGTTTAGGCAAGCATTAATTGAATATTCCTTAAAAAATGGCGTAACTAAAGCTGCCATTCGCTACAAAGTTAACCGTCAGTATGTTTATCGTTGGCGTAAAAGGTATGATGGAACTCTGCAATCCTTAGCAGATAAATCGCGTAGACCTCACCATCATCCAAATCAGCATGCACCTGAAGAACTTAAACTAATTGCGGATATGCGTAAACGCAACATAAATGCAGGGTTAGTTGTATTTTGGGTTAAACTTCGTCAAAGAGGGTATTCTCGCTCTATAACAGATCTCTATCGCGTTTTACGAAGACAAGGTCAAATGGCAGTTAAACCACCTAACCCAAAGTATATACCAAAGCCCTACGAGAAAATGCTTTATCCCGGACAACGAGTTCAGATTGATGTTAAAGTTGTACCAACTGCTTGCATCGTAGGTGATACTGAGGGTGAAAAATTTTATCAATATACTGCAATTGATGAATATCCAAGATTTCGTTATCTTGAAGCCTTCAAAGAGCAAAGTTCCTATAGTTCTGCAACATTTGTTGAGCATTTGATTAAGAAGTTTCCGTTTAAAATTGAGTGTATTCAAACCGAAATTCATTCTGGTGCCTTATACGATCAATTCTGCCTTGTACTATTGCAATTTCGTGGAGTGTATGGTATAATTCTATTAGATTAGTCGTAATGTAGGTAGTGTTTTTGACCACATGTAAACCCACAGTTAGAAATGTAACAGACGGAAACAGTGGAGATAAGATGTCCAAAGAGTATATTGAATGTAGCGAAAAGGGCTAAAAAGCGTCAAAAATGCTATACACTACATTCTAGCATCGCTTCGGGACGAAGAGGCCGCAGGTTCAAATCCTGTTATCCCGACCAACAAAACCTCAGTAACCAAGCGGTTTCTGAGGTTTTTGCTTTGTTTGAAAAACCCTAAATTTTGACCACATAAAAACGGCTTCAAATGTGGCTAGACCAATATGCCATCATATAATGGAGTCCAGTCTATTCTTTTGCTCTTTCGTTTCAATATATCGTCCATTTTGACAAGTTTTGAAATATTGTTGATATCTATGCCGGTTATATACATAATATCTTCTAATGAGTAATTCGCAGAGAACAATGTTGGGATTAAACTGTTT
>JAZNCG010000233.1:0-3091 GCA_045587405.1 Ructibacterium sp.
ATTTTGTACAATAGAACCAAATGTAGGAACTGTGCCTGTGCCTGATTATCGTATTGACGAGTTAGTTAAAATGCATCAGCCGGATAAGGTGACTTATGCAACAATTGAGTTTGTTGATATTGCGGGACTGGTTAAGGGTGCGAGTAAAGGCGAGGGGCTTGGAAATAAGTTTTTGTCCAATATCCGTGAGGTTGACGCTATTGTTCATGTTGTAAGAGCTTTTGAAGATCCCAATATTGTTCATGTTGAAGGCTCGGTTGACCCTATTCGTGATATAGAAACTATAAATCTTGAATTGATTTTATCAGACCTTGAAATTTTGGATAGAAGAATAGATAAAACAAAAAAATCTTTAAAAGGCGGAGATAAAAAATTCCAGAGCCAGTTGGAATTCTTGGAAAGACTTCACAAAGCTTTGGAAGATGGAAAAACAGCCAGGGCTGTTGAGATGACTGAGGACGAGATGGAGATGCTTGAGGATACTTCCTTGCTCACCCTAAAGCCTGTTATATATGCTGCCAATGTTGCAGAAGATGATTATGCAACAGCAGATACCGACAATGATTTTGTCAAGAAAATACGGGAATTTGCGGCAACGGAAAATTCGGAAGTTATGGTTATATCCGCCAGAATTGAAGAAGAGATTGCAACGCTTGATAAAGAAGAAAAAGAATTGTTCCTTGAAGAATTGGGCGCAGGCGAATCAGGACTTGATAAATTAATAAAGGCAAGCTATAAGCTTTTGGGCTTGATAAGTTATTTAACTGCGGGAAAGCCTGAGGTCAGAGCATGGACTATTGCGGAAGGGACAAAGGCCCCACAGGCTGCAGGAAAAATTCATACTGATTTTGAAAGAGGATTTATTCGTGCAGAAGTTGTTGCTTTTGATGATTTGATGGAATGTCAAACTATGGTTGCAGCTAAAGAAAAAGGACTTGTTCGTTCTGAGGGCAAGGAATATGTTGTTAAAGACGGGGACATAATTTTATTCAGGTTTAATGTATAGTTTAATTATAATTGTCCGTGGGAAATTTTTCGAAGTTATACTTCGAAAACCCACATGGACACAAAAATCTCTTATCATTCCTTGCTCTGCAGGTAAGAGGTTTAATATAAATGCCGAGCAGAGCGGCGGAATGGAGATTTTTATGGATATGGAATTTTTAGACCAAATCAAGCAGACGGTTACGGATGCTGCATCATCTGTTGCACAGAAATCAAGCGAAATGCTTGAAGTATCAAAAATTAGATACGCTATGCATGACTTAAAAGGTGACATTAAGAAACTCTATACAGAAATAGGTAGATTGTGTTATGATGAAAGAGCAAATGGCATAGATCATACCGAAGAAATTACTATTAAGTGTGATATCGTTCAGGTTAAAAAGGCTAAGATTGATGCTCTTCAAAATAAAGAAAAGCAGATAAGACAAGAGATGGTATGTCCTATTTGCGGTAAGGAAGTTAATAAAAAGACCCAGTATTGCACATATTGCGGAAGTGATTTGGCAGTTGAAGTTGAGGCAGAATTTAAAGGACAATATGAGACTACAAATGATTCAGCAGATGTGACTATTCAAATATCAGAAGAAGAGTAAAAGTAGTGAGGGGGGAGCACGATGGCAGTTAATATAGCGATTGACGGACCTGCAGGAGCAGGAAAAAGTACTATTGCGCGAGCTGTTGCTGAAGAGCTTGGTATTGTTTATGTAGATACAGGTGCTATGTATAGAGCAATAGGGCTTGGAATAGTTAATAAAGGTTATGAATGTGATGATGCTGTTGCAGTTGAATCTGTTTTAAATCAGCTTGATGTTACAATTCGTTATACGGATGAAGGTCAACAAATATATCTTAACGGAGAAAATGTGTCATCAAAAATCAGAACACCTGAAATTTCTGTCGCAGCTTCCAAAGTTGCTGTAATCCCTGCAGTACGCTTGAAATTAGTGGAATTGCAAAGAGAGTTGGCTTCAAATACAAATGTAATAATGGATGGAAGAGATATTGGAACATATGTTCTTCCAAATGCTCAACTTAAGATTTTCTTAACAGCTTCGGTTGATGCAAGGGCTAAAAGGCGTTTTGATGAGTTGATTGAAAAAGGCATTAATACAGACTATAACGATGTTTATACTGATATGGTTTTTAGGGATAAGAACGATTCGGGGCGGAAAT
Source organism: Ructibacterium sp. (assembly GCA_045587405.1). Classification (GTDB taxonomy): domain Bacteria; phylum Bacillota; class Clostridia; order Monoglobales; family Monoglobaceae; genus Ructibacterium. The sequence continues at coordinate 2,179 of JAZNCG010000233.1, forward strand.
TTGCTCCTTTAAAGCCTGCTGATGACAGTGTAATGCTGGATAGTACAGAGCTGACATTAAAGGAAACCATAGATAAGGTTATGACTATGGCAAAAGAGGTTATAGAAAAAGCTTAAATAAGTTAGAACGGAGCAAAGTGATGAGTTTTTATAAATTTGCAAAAGGCTTGGTAAGATGCTTTTGTTATATCGCTTTTAGAATTAAAGTTGAGGGGCTTGAAAATATTCCTAAAGATAAAGCGTTTGTTGTATGTGCAAACCATAAAAGCAATCTTGACCCACCTATACTTGGGGTGACATTACCTGTTAACTTAAGATATATGGCAAAGGAAGAATTGTTTGAAAATAAGCTTTTTGCCAAAATTATAACAGCCTTGGGTGCATTTCCGATTAAAAGAGGTAAAAGTGATGTTGGTGCGTTAAGAGCATCTATAAAAATGTTGACAGATGGAGAACCCCTTGCAATTTTTCCTGAAGGTGGTAGATCTCCTAAGGGCGGTTATATGCGAAAAGGAAAGCAAGGAGCGGCTCTTGTTGCAATAAAGGCGGGAGTTAATATTCTTCCTGTTGGTATATGCGGAGAATATAAGCCTTTTTCCAGAATTATTGTAAGAGTTGGGAAAATAATAGAGCTTGAAGAATATTCCGGGAAAAAGAATGGTTCTCAGGAATTACAAGATATTACAGATAGTATTATAATGCCGACGATTGCTGAATTGGCGGAGGTGAAAACCTATGAAAGTAGAAATAGCTGATAAAGCAGGTTTTTGCTTCGGGGTCGCCAGAGCAGTTAAGATTGCATATGAAAATGCAGATTCAAATTGTAAAATCGGAACATATGGTATGTTAATCCATAATCGGGATGTTACAGAGGATTTAGCCTCAAAGAATGTGCCGATTATTGATGATTTAGA
>JAZNCG010000234.1:0-9858 GCA_045587405.1 Ructibacterium sp.
TATTCTATCGGATAAAAATCAAAAAAGGAGTAGATTATTTCTATACGACTATGCCAACTCCAATATGAAGTTTGTCAAAAGAAATCAAAAATTGCATAATCCAGATTCGCCCTTGCTGATTGGGGAAGTTAATGAGGGTGATGTTGTTAAGGAAGTCAATGAACCTAGATATATTGGCTCTCAACAGAGATTATTTTAATTAATTTCAAAATTATGTAAAATCTTCTTTATATGTGATTATTGTGCAAAGTCGCAGTTTGAAAATATTTATTATTAATGAAGTTGATACTATTGTTATAGATTAGAATATTCTTGGTGATTTTTATGAATAACAGATTGGAGATAGCTCGTGAGTTTGCGGAAATTATAAATTCTGACAATATTGTAAAAATAATTGTATTCGGATCTGTTGCTCGTGAAGAGGATACTGAAGAATCAGACATAGATATTTTAATTGTTTCTCCAATTGCAAGGGAAATTAGAAAAGATATTAATAAAATTGTTGTTGACATAGTTTTAGAGAAAAATGAATTAATTTCTGCACATTTGATGACTGAAGAACATTTCAATAAAACAAAGAATTATCCATTTTTAACTAATGTATTGAATGAAGGTGTGGTTCTTGTTGGATAATGATTTGGAAAAGAAAATTGAAGCAGAATTAAATTTAGCAAAATATGAGCTTAAATCTGCTAAAATATTATTGGATGCTGGTCAATATCGTGATTCAATTACACATTCTTATTATGCTATGTTTAGTGCATCTAAAGCATTATTACTTACTAAGGATTACACTGTTAAAACTCATGAAGGGTTAGTGAAAGTTTTCGGTCGTGAATTTATACGTGATGGTGATTTTGATAGTGAAATTTTTGGATATTTGACTGATGCTAGGGCTATGAGAAGGGATACTAGTTATGATTCTCTTGCAGTTTTTAATAAAGATGATGCTGAAGAAAAATTTAATAATGCTGAAGATTTTTTAACTGAAGTTGTGAAGTTTTTGTAAACTAAATTTTTTTCTTGTTTTTCGATTTTGTTATTTATTATATTATTTTACTATTTTTAGCATTTAAACATTATTATGCAAGAATTCTCAGGTTTCTTTAAGCTGAAGAGTTCATTCATGTAAATTTTCACATTTATGAATGGGGTTGTTAAAATTGTTTAGGGTTATATTGTTATGCCAACTCCAACATGAAACTGGTTAAAAGAAACCAAAAATTGCATAATCCCGATTCACCACTATTGATTGGTGAGGTTAAGGATAGTGATGTTGTAAAAGAGGTTAATGAACCAAGCTTCATTGATGCACAACAAAAATTATTCTAACCTCTATTTATATCGATGCATAGTTTTCATATTAACTTTTGAAATCGAACTACTTGGCATATCTATTGCAGTTCAATCAGATTCGTATTTTTCCAGATATCCTATTTCTGAATATGCAAATCTTGTGGATTTATATTTGTAGGATATGATAAACGGTAAACGTATCATGAATATGATTAGAAATGCTACAAATGCCAATCCCCATAAGTCTGCCATAACAAAGGTTTTTGAATATATTAACCAGTATATGCCGTAAATTGCGGTTTCAAGCAATAAACACCATGCTGTTACTAGTCCTGGCGAATATAATGTTTTTTTGCCTTTGGATTTGTATTGTCTGTATGTTAGTGTGCTGAATACTGTATGGGCAATTGTTTCGCCGATACCGAAAAATATTACAAATATCACTCCTTTGTTTCCGAGCATTGGTGTGAGGAATGTTAATGCGATGAATAGTATTTCCGCTCCAAAGTTAGTAATCATGTCGGTTAGCTTGTTTTCAGGATATGCAAGAGGATTGTCTGATTTTTGAACTATCTTGTTCATCATGAAATGAAATCCGTTTGGCCAGGCAAGCTCTTCAAATACATGCAAAGGTAGAAATATTGCAAGCAATGCCATTAATTTTTGCGGCACATCCCATACGCCCCAATTAATTATCAAAACATTAAGCATCACGATTCCTAAAAAATATGTTGTATGCAGCCATGGTTCTCCGCACCATTTGTCCAATAATGATTCTGCCATAATTATCACCTTATAATTTTGTTGTTTTTTTATAATTTCAAAGAATTAATGACCAGTAATTTAATTATTTCATTGAATTTGTCAATATCTGATTCATTGATATCCTTATAGATTTCTTTTAACCACTCATCGGTAATATGTAACATGTTTTCACTTATTTCAAAACCCTGTTCACTTAAAGAGAGTAATCTTCGTGTTTTATTGTTGGGATCTTTAGTTCGTATTACAAATCCCTTGTTTTCAAGATTTTTTAGGGTTCTGGCAACGACGGGTTCGGATACGCTGAACGTTTCTGATAAATCCCGTTGTGTGATATTTTCATTGTCCACATAAATTCTTAGAATATAATGTATTTCAGCAGGAGTCACATTAGTTCCTTTGAGTTTTTTTTCAAAAAAGCTTGTATGGCCTTTTAAAATTAAATTCAGTGCAGGATATAATGGAATTATATCTATCTTTTCAACCTTATTTAACGTGTCCATAGTATCATCCAACAATAAAACTTATCATGATAAGTTTATAGGTTATGTTATTTAAATATATTGTAAAATAATATGGGCAGGACTGTGGTAGAGGATTTTGCTACTTTTAAATCATTTTTTGTTCGTATAGTATAGAACAAATTTCACTAAATGTAGTAGATAATTTAAAGTGCGTTATGCCAACAGTTACATGGAATGAATTTAAAGAATAAGAATTGCATAATCTTTATTTTCTATTTTTAAGTTGTGAATTAAAGAAACATTCGCAAAAAATCATTATTTGCAATGTTTGTCAGTACCATTTTGCTTTTAGATTTTCAATTCAAATGTTTTGATTGCTTTTGATAATCTCTGAAATTTTGATATTTGGATTTCTATATCTTTCATTTGGATTCAATTCATCGTTAATTGTTAATGTGTGTGTTTTGCAGTGATGAACGCAGCCTAAACAAAAGTCACAATTATCTCCGAAATGGGGTTTTTCATCAATCAATTCAATATTTCCTCTCGGACATACTTTAGTACATATTTCACAATTGCTGCAGCCTTCACCTACTTGGATATGGTATTTTTCAGTCATTGTGGTTTCCAATATGACTTCAATATTTTCAATATCGGTAAAATGTTTTTTGTCATGAATATGATTTCTTCTTGAGAATATATCCTCTTTTATAGATTCAATTTCGCCGATGATGTTTAAATTCTTTTTTAATTCCTTTTCATTGGCCATGTCAAATGTCGGCAGGAAATTATCAACCATCAAAACGGAGTTTGTGTAATTAACATCAATTCCTCTGTTATTTAATGTTTCTTTCATGATTCTCAATGCATTTTGATCCCCGTCGCTTCCATAAGAAGTGATTAAAAACAGATAATCGGTTTTGACATTGACTTTTTCAACAAATTCCCTAAGCATCTTGGGAGATGTTGCATAAAAAACAGGGAAAATGATGCCTACAGCATCATCTTCTATATCAAACTCATTTTTTTTCATCAGTTGGGGGATGCTGATCAGTTCTCCGCCCAACTGCTTAGCAATGTATAGGTTATTGCCTGTTGATGTGTAATATAATGTTTTCATGTTATCCTAACACTAATTCTTTTCCTTTTTCAAAAGCAGCTTCTCTTTCTTTAGGAAAAACAGTTTCATGTCTTTCATATCTTTCCTCAGCATTGAAAAACCATGGCCAATCGGTTTTGCTGTAATCTTTAAGCTGAAGTGTTTCACCTGATACGAAAACTTCAGTTGGCCCTACAAAACCGTTGAATACGTTTTGATAATTTTGAAGCAATACTTCATAGGCATTGTCCGGAGCATTGCTGGTCATGATAAGCAACGTTGGAATCGGATTTTCATTGCAGCACGGGACATCTGCATTATATGTCAGATTCTGAAAGACCAATCGTTCATAAAGTGCTCTAAATGATGCTGTAAGTTCACTTAGATAATTTGGAGAACCTATTATCAATCCATCGGCTTCACGAATAGCATCCAAGACTTCGGTTAAACCGTCACGTCGTATGCAATGTCCTTTGTATTTTTCTTTTTTACATCCAAAACAAGAGATGCAGCCGGTGTATTTTTCCAAGCGGAATAGATTGAATTTTTCCACTTCTGCTCCTGCAGATTCTGCACCTTTTATCGCTTCATCAATTAATGTATCAGTATTCCATCCTTTTCTAGGTCCTGCGTTAACAGCTATTATTTTTTTAGTCATTTAATCACCTATATTATTCGCATGATATTGTTGCAATGTATTCTGTATACTCATCTGTTTCAATTTCCGGTTCATCAAAAACCAGATTTCCATTTTTCACACACAGGAAATGGCATATTGCTATTCCCATATCAATCTTTTGAACATCCCATCCAACACCTGATGAATATCCTTTTGTATGTTCTAAAAAGAAATGATAATCATTATCGTCCTTTACAATCCTCCAAGGTTGTCTGTTTGCTGCTGAAGGAGCCCAACGAACAGCATCAAGAGAATCCTCACTATGGTCTAATGGGGTTGAAAAGTCATGCTCATAAAATAGCTTTGATGCGGGAAGTCTTTCATCGCCCTTAACGCTTTCACGCAGCGCGCTGTCAACCTTGGACTGTGTTTTTGAAGGATAGCCTATTGGTGTCACTATCATCATGTATTCATTGTCCCGTGTGGCTGCCGCTTTTTCAAAGAGGGGCCTGTCTAAAGTTCCTCCGACCCAGGTGGTTCCAATTCCTTGGCTCCATGCATACAAAATCATTTTTTCAAATGAATATCCGTATGCCTCTTCGCAGTGGTCCACTTTAGCCACTTTTGCAGCGATATATGTGTCCTCGCCTTCTATAACTGGACTTGAAAGATTATATTTTTCGCTGTCCAGTATAAGGAACTCCACGGGGATATTGTAAGGGTTTTCGATTGTTTTGGTGTAGTTTAGAAGTTTTTCTTTATCTTCATCAGTAATTTTCTGTCCGTCAAATGTTCTTACGCTTTTTCTAGTTTTAATAATTTGCATTTTGTCCATGCCGCAATCACCTTTTGATTACCACTATGACTTAAGATACTTAAGTTTTTTGATATGATATTTGGATTATTGTACTTAAATATTTTTTTTAAAATACTAATCAGTTTGGTTTAGAAGTCCAGCTGTTCTGCTAGACAAATGTTGCAAACGGCATTTGGTGTATCGATGTTTGCTTCCTTTACCGGGCACAAAAATTCTCCGTTTTCCTTTTCAACTTTCAGTGATCCTGGAAACGGGGTGCCTACAGGATGTATTGGTTCCTCTAAAATGAATGTTGCATATAATGAAGCTATTTCAAAAATCAGAGGAACTTTGGTTTTTTTGCCTTGAGTTCCGGTTTCATGGTGGGTTTTTAGAATTTCAATAGCTTCGCCAAAGGATTCCCCATCGATGTTTTGACTGTAATCATTATTGTCATTGAGAATGTCTTTAATTCTAAATAAAAAGGATTCGATGTATGATTTTTGACTGTCCTGCCTATAGCTTTCCTGAACATATTTGTTTTCTTCAATAACCTGTGATGTAAACTCCATCATGTCAAAAACGGAAATGCTTGATGAATATTTTTTCAGAATCTCTAAAACACAATTGCCGGTAATGGTTTCGTCATCTGATATGATGCTTGCAAATTCATCATACATCTCCAGATATTCGTTTGACATTATGATGCTCCCTATTATTAAAATCCGAATGCTAAACCGGCATTTTTACATACGCAGTAGCGGCACATTGAATTTTTCTCTTTAATGCTCATTATTCTGGATTTGCATTTGTATTCATTATTCTGCATAAATACCTGGTCCTTTGTAGGATTGTCTCCAACAGGATGCAGTGGTCTTTTAGCGATTAAAGCCAAATAAAGAGATATGTATTTTGTAAATTCTCTTGTTTCTTCATCTCCTCCGGCGTAAGTGTCAAAATAGTAATCGGTATCCTTTTTGAGATTTTCAACTACTCCGTCTTTAATGTCATAATCCTCTGTGATGTTTAAGGCAAATATCTCATCCCATGCTTCTGAATTGTATTTTGCCAAACTTTTAGTTATTGGGTCTTTGTATCTATCGTCTGTGACTTTGTTTCTCAGATATTCGATAGGATAATCCTTAAGATTTTCCCTAATTTCTTCAAGTAATTCTGTTGCTTTCATAATACTTCCCCTTGAATAAGTGTTGAGTAATTATTTCTTGAATATGACTATATGCTATTTTCTATTGATGAATTTGTCAAGTGGCAGTATGGTTATTTTTATAGGGGAATTTTTAATATATTAACAAGGAGGCCAAAAAGTGGAGTCAACAATAAGCGTCAACGGCATTAACATTTCATTAAAGCAGGCAGGAACCGGTCCGGACATGATTTTGATTCATGGAATCTTTGCGAGCAAGGAAATCATGAACTCCTTGTTTGACTATTATAGGAAATCCTATCATGTAATCTCTTATGATGTCAGAGGCCATGGAAAAAGCGATAAACCTGAAAAATTTGATTTGGATGACTATGCAGATGATTTAAAGGAAATCATAAATGAATTGAATCTTGACAAGCCTATTGTCATAGGATTGTCAATGGGATCTTATATCGCTCTTAAAACTGCCGAAAAGTATCCTACAATTCTTTCAAAAATAATTCTTTTAGGAACACGGGGTCAGGGTGAAATCTCACTTATGCAAAAGGCGGCAGAGGAAAACAACGGCAACGGCAACATTGACTTAAAGGAAATGGGCAAACTGATTTCAAGAAGGGTATATGCACCTGATACCACGCCGGAAGATGTGGCCAACTTCTATAATGGAAACAGAAGTGAAGTTGAACTTACAAATGATGAGCGAAAAAATGTCTATGCGTCTCTGAGCCATTACGATATGGTAAGTGATGCCAAAAAAGTCCAGATACCTGTTTTGATTTTGGTTGGTGAATATGATGGAATAAACCCTCCCGAAGAGTCAATTAAGGTTCATGAAATGCTTCCAACTTCGCAACTGGAAATAATTGAAGGTGCAGGCCATATTGCATATTTGGAAAAGAAAAGTGAGGTAATCGAATCAATAGATTCCTTCATAGAATGAATTTATTTTTTTTTTTAATTTCATTTGAAGTGATATTCTTATAAATTTGAATGGACAATATATTAATTAATGAAAGGAGGTATTGTGTATGGTTGATTTAAATTTTGACGAAGCCCGATTGGATGAAATGCCTGTTTTTTATTTTATCAATTACATCAATCTTATTCATGATAACTTTTTAAAGGATAACTTCAATGACATTGCCCCCAGGGATTTCACTTATCTGTCCAATATTTATTATCATGAAGACCTCTCCCAAAGGGAGCTGGCTGACCTGCTTTTCGTTTCAGAATCGAATGTTGCTCAGATAATTAAAAGGCTTGAGAAGAATGGTTATGTAAAACGTGATGTTGTAAAAGACAACAGTGGCAAAAAGATTCTTAGTTTAACTGATAAGGGTGAATCAGCTTTCAATTCATTGCTGAATCTTATTGTTGAATTTGAATCTAAATTATTTAAGGATTATTCTGCTGAAGATAAGGATAAATTCAGGGAAATGATTCATGACTATTGTGAAAGGGCAGCTGAATATTGATTAAATTTATATTGATAGAAAGTCAGATTAAAATATATACTTAAGACTCTTAAGTAGAATTTTTGTTAAGGTGAAATTATGGCCGATAAAGAAAAGACAATTGAAGCATTACAAGCTATTGTAACAGGTTTGTCTGCAAATTCATTTCAGCACAGAATCCAATCAAAAATCTTTGCAGGATTAGGATTTCAGGCATTGGGTGATAAATACACTACACATGCAACTGAAGAAATAGACTTTGTAGAACAGTTCATGGACCGTATACTTGACCTCGGCGGTGAAATCAAGCAGGAAGCACAGGAAGCAAAACCAGTTTTCACTGATATCGTAGAATTCATAGAATATGATTACAATGTCTCTGTTGAAGGAATCGCATTCATAAATGAATTAATGGACTCCGGAATCTTTGATGCAACCACATATGATTTGATGAAGGTATATCTCAAGGATGAAGAGGATGACATGTACTGGAGCGAACAGCAGCTGGATTTATGCAAAATGCTTGGAAAAGAAAACTACTTGACTCAATTATTAATCAACGGTCCAACAGCAGAATAACATTTTTTAGGATGTGACATAATGGAAATTAAACCAGTAAAAACTTTTGAAAACGGATTCATGAAACAAACATTTGCTTTTGGCGGAGAAGATGGAATGGATGCATTTGATGAAGACATCAAATATCGTGCAAGCATTCAAAATTACTTAATCGACACTGGAGATGAAGTGATTCTTGTTGACACAGGTATTCCTGAGGAAATGCCTGAACAGGAATTTGATGAAAGCCTGATGATTTATAATGGTGTAAAAATATCAGATTATTTAACTGCATTTGAAAAATTGGGATATGATGTTGATGATGTAACCAAAATCATTATCACCCATAAGCATCCTGACCATTCAGGTGAAATTGCAAAATTCCCAAATGCAAATGTATACCTTTCAAAAACCGAAGCTGAAGCATTGGAATTGGAAGGGGACAATATTGTTTCTGTTGAATTCAATGATACTTACAAAAACTTCCCAAAAGCTGAAAAAATCGCAGATAACATTTACATAATCGAAGCGATAGGACACACTTCAGGCAACAGTATAGTCATTGTTGAAAATGACGATTTGTATTACATGATTCATGGTGATGTTACATATACTGATGAAGCTCTGTATGCAAATAAGCTATCTGTTGTTTTTGAGGATATCGAAAAGGCAAGAGAAACAATGGACAATATACGTGAATTCATTAAGGATAATCCAACAGTATATCTGTCAACACACACTCCATTAGGTCCTGAAAACCTTGAAAACAAATATGTTACTGATTTGGAAAAACCTCCAAAAAGCATTTTTCCCGAATAAATGCTTTTTATTTTCTTTTTTTTTAAACTAGATGATGACTCATAATTTTTGTGTTTAAAATTTTTTCTTATTTTATTATCCTTTAATTTTATATATTGGGAAGTATAATCTATTATTAGAGTTAATCAACTTTTTAGTTGTGTTTTTTATAGTTTTGAGAGAGGATAAAATTGGCCAGCAATTATTAATTCCTTTGGACTTGAAAGATTTGATTCCAAAAGATCCTACTTGTTACTTTTTCCAAAATGTTGTTTATTAAATGGATTTTTCAAAAGTCGATACAAGTTATTGTTACAAAGCAAGTAAGCCTGCTTATTCTTGAGAAATCATCCAATCCGATCTAACTTTTTGTTCGTAAACTATGAAACAAATTAACTAAAAAGTAGTAGATAATTTAAATTGTGTTATGCCAACAGCAACATGAAGATGGTCAAAAGGAACCAAAAGTTGCATAATCTTGATTCTCCTTTGTTGATTGGTGATGTTAAAGATAATGATGTTGTAAAAAAGGTTAGAGAACATTGTTTCATTGAAACTCACGAAAAAGTTCTACCACTTATGCATATTTTTCAATCAACTTTATACAAATATTTTGAATTAATATTCATGAAAAGAAAAAGTAGCTATTAATTATATATAATTTAAAAAAGTAAAATATTATTAATTAACATAATTGAGGTATTATATGAAAGGGCATGCGATAGTTGTCATACTTATGGTCTCTCTACACTACTTTTTTTAGAACTTATAATAATTAAAGATTTTCATTCGTATAAAACGTAAAATATAGTTCGCATGCTTATCGATTTTTCCACTAAAACTCGAA
>JAZNCG010000235.1:0-3817 GCA_045587405.1 Ructibacterium sp.
TTTTGGGTGTTTCAAAAAAAGTTGAAACAGCATCGGGTATGGGACTTGCAGTTATATTTGTAATTCTTTGTGCCTCGGCTATAACCTGGGTTGTTCAGGAATACCTTCTTGTTCCTTTTCATATTGAGTATCTTCAGACGATTGCTTTTATTTTAGTAATAGCAGTTTTGGTTCAATTTGTAGAGATGTTTTTGCAGAAGATGGTTCCGTCTTTATACAATTCGTTGGGAGTATATCTGCCGTTGATAACAACCAACTGTGCAGTTTTGGGAGTTGCAATCCAGAATATAAACAAGTTTGGCGGAACAGAAATGAGCTTTTTGAAGTCTATAACCTATGGGGCTTCTGCGGCAATTGGTTTTACATTGGCGATTGTATTGTTTGCAGGTGTCCGCGAGCGTTTGGAAAGCTCGGATATTCCTGAATTTTTAAAGGGAATGCCGATTACGCTTATAACAGCGGCGTTGCTTTCTATTGCATTTTTAGGTTTTTCGGGTCTTAGCTTTTAGTAACCAAAAGACCGATATTTAAAAGACAAGGAGAGAAAATATGAAAGAGATATTAATTCCCGTTATAATAATCGGTGCTATGGGTCTTGTATTTGGTGCACTTTTGGGATTTGCCTCAAAGATATTCGCGGTTAAGAGCGACGAGAGAGTGCCAAAGATTTTAGATGTTTTGCCAGGGGCGAACTGTGGTGGCTGTGGTTTTGCGGGTTGTAGTGCCTATGCAAATGCTTTAATTACGGGCGGGGTAAAGGTTAATATGTGTCCCGTAGGGGGAGAGGCTGTTGCGGTACAGATAGCCGATATTTTAGGGGTTGAAAATCAGGAAAAAGAAAAGATGGTTGCAAGAGTTTTGTGTAACGGAAACTTAGACCGAGCTGTGCAGAAGAGTGTTTTAGCAGGAGTAAGCGATTGTCATAGTGCCGCTCGTTTAGGTGGCGGAAACAAGATGTGTCCTCATGGTTGTTTGGGTTTAGGCTCTTGCGTCAGCGTTTGTAAGTTTGATGCAATTTCTGTTGAAAACGGAATTGCAGTTGTGGATATAGAAAAGTGTGTCGCTTGCGGAGCTTGTGCGGCAGAATGTCCTAAGAAGATAATAAAAATTCTTCCCGCAAAGAGCAAGTATACCATAACCTGTAAGTCTTTGGAAAAAGGCAAGCTTACAAGACATGATTGTGCAGTGGGTTGTATAGGCTGTGGAATTTGTGCTAAGGCATGTCCAAAAGAGGCAATTTCTATCAACGATAATTTGGCGGTTATTGACCCTTTAAAATGTGTAAACTGTGGAATTTGTGCAAGCAAGTGTCCTCAAAAGGCTATAAATCATGTTGAAAAAGTGGGTTATATTGTGGAATAATTGATATAACGCTAATATAAAGGCTGTACAGACGATTTATCGTTTGTACAGCCTTTGAAATTGTATATATCATAATATGTACAAATGCGTACAGCGTCTAATTTTTCTGCATCAAGCATAGACTTGCGGCCAGGATAGCATTTAATGCCTTTAACATCCCATTTCTCAAAGAAAGCTTCTGCTTTACCCGGAATAAGGTCTGCGCCTGCAACGATTTCTACATCGGGCATATCCTTGTACTGCTCAATATGCGCATCTGCAATCCAACCTGTACCAATGATGCCAACCTTTAATTTTTTGGAAGCATCGACAAATTCTGTTTTAATTGTTTCTTTGAATTGGTCTAAAATGTTTTTTCCCAAAAAATTTTTTTATAATATAAGAAGTTTGCAAAAAAACATCAATTATTTGTCATTATAAAAAATAAAAATACAATACACTCAATGTTTGAGATATATATGCTATAAATTATGCGCAATAAGTAATTCTTATTTATGATATTTACCACCATTTATTATGTTAAAGCCACGATAAATCTGTTCCAGCAGAATAACTCTCATAAGTTGATGGGGAAAGGTCATAGGCGAAAAACTAAGTTTCAGATTGGCCCTGGTTTTTATATTGTCGGATAGTCCCAGAGAGCCTCCTATAACAAAAGTGAGTTTGCTGTTTCCGCTGTTTCCCAAAAATTCTATAGTTTCTGCCAGTTTCTCCGAGGACATTTCCTTGCCCTCAATACATAGAGCGATGAGGTACGAGTTGTCGTCAATCTTTTCCAAAATCCGATTGCCTTCCTTTTCTAATACAAGTTCTTTTTCAGTAGCAGACGGATTTTCGGGAATTGGCTCATCTTTTAATTCGGTTATGTTAAGCTTGCAATACCTATTAAGGCGTTTTGAGTATTCGTCGATTGCCATAGTAAAATATTTTTCTTTTATTTTTCCTACAACAACCAAATTAACATTTATCATATATTATATTCCTTTCGCTGTAAAAATGTTTAAAGGGGGCTGAAAATCAGTCCCCTTTTATCTAATATTTAATTTATTAAATTGCAAAATAATATCCAACACCGCGTTTGGTCATAACATGCCTTGGTTGAGAAGGGTCGTCTTCTATCTTTTCTCTGACACGACGAACAGTAACATCGACGGTTCTTACATCTCCGTAGTATTCATAGTCCCAAACATATTCAAGCAGAGCCTTTCTGGAATAAATCTTGTTAGGCTGTGCAGATAAAAACTTAATAAGTTCAAACTCGCGAACAGTTAAATCAATCAATTTCTCATTTTTGTATAACTCATAACGATTGCAATCCAATGTAAAACAACCAACATTTACAATGTCGCTATCCTCTTCGTGCTGAGTTGGCTCAAATTCAGTCCTGCGCATATTTGCTTTAATTCTCGCCATAAGTTCTCTTATACTGAAAGGCTTTGTAATATAGTCGTCAGCTCCAAGCTCTAAGCCCAAAACCTTGTCAACCTCTTCGCTCTTAGAGGTTAATATTAAGATGGGAACAGAGGAGGTCTCTCTTATTTTTTTACACACTGAAAAACCATCCAGCTTTGGAATCATCAAATCCAATAATATTAAATCAGGTTCTACAGCGTCGTTTTTAACCAACGCTTCCTCTCCGTCATAAGCTTCAAAAACGGTGTAACCATCATTTTCCAAATTCAATTTTAAAATGTCTGCAATATTTTTTTCATCTTCAACCACAAGTATTTTTTTACTCATTTTTCCACCCCCGGAATTTTATCAAAGTTTTAATGGCTAATAGCTGACATAGTTTAACGGGTTTAAATACTCTCCGTTTTCGATTATCTCGAAATGCAGATGAGGTCCCGTGCTGTTGCCTGTGCTGCCCATAAGAGCTATAACCTGACCTTTTTTAACCAAATCTCCTTTGGCTACCTTGAAACTATCACAATGGGCATAGGCGGTTTTATAATTATTTTTATGTTCTATAATAATATAATTACCGTATCCGTTGACCCATTCAGAGCATATAACAACTCCGCTTTCAGAAGCAAGAATTTCCGAACCATTTTTGCCACCTATATCTATTCCGTTATGCTGTCTGCCATAGCGTATGCCAAAGCTTGAGGTTAAAACTCCTACTGCAGGCTCGATAAAACTACAATTTTCTTCTGTAACAGATGCCTCTTCACTAGAGGTGTTTTCCAAAGGCTCTGAGGCAGGCTCTAAAACAGAAGTGCCATCGTAGATTATCTCAGGTGTGTTGGTAATCGGCTCGCTTTCTAAAGTCTGTTTGTCTGCTCCGTTGTAAAAGGAAACCAAACAACAACACAAAGTTAAAGGTACAAAGACTTTCAAAATATTGGTTAAAATTCTTTTTATTAAAACCTTTTTTCTGTAATATAGCAAGATTTCATCTCCTACATAAAAATTTAATAATAGTTTAAAAACCATTCAATTAAATTTATATTAC
>JAZNCG010000236.1:0-7140 GCA_045587405.1 Ructibacterium sp.
TGAGCAGGTATAATTGTAATTGCTTTCAGCGCATTTATGGGGGAAAGCCCTTCTTTTATTGCAGTTGCCGCACAAAGTAAAAGGAATTTTTCGGGAATTTCAGGATGGTCTGTTATAATAGCTGTCGGTATTTTTTCTGCCATAAGTATAGAGGGTGCTGATTCACTTTGATTTTTAAGCTCGGGCTTACTGCGGTCTGTAAGAATTGGTCCTGATAAAATTGGAATATTTTCCTTTGCAATTCTTTTTGATGCTAAATGTGCCTCGGTCGCATGTACTAAAACAAGCTTTAAATTAAATTCCTTTGCAAGCCGTATAGCTGTAAAAATATCGTCAAGACGATGTGCATGAGCATAAAGGGGGATTTCCCCTCTTAAAAGAGGTAAAAGACTTTCGTTTTTAAGGTCAAAATCTGGCTTGTCTTCTTCGTCGGGGTTTGAATTATATTTGTCGGTAGCGGCCATATAATCCTTGGCTTTAAACAGAGCTTCTCGTATAAGGGCGATAACTCCCATTCGGGTTGTTGGCGCCTCTCCTTTATCATTATATGTACCCTTAGGATTTTCTCCCAGGGCGCATTTTATACCAATATTTTCAGATACAAGCATATCTTCTACGCATACACCATGGGTTTTAATGGCTGCAAGCTGTCCGCCTATGGGATTTGTACTACCGGGACCCGTTACAACCGTTGTAACGCCTGTGGCGATAGCCTCTGAAAAAGCTCTGTCCTGAGGATTTATGCCATCTATTGCTCTCATATGAGGAGTTATAGGGTCGGTATCTTCGTTGCCGTCTGCTCCTTCAAAGTCAATTCCGTCTTCCCACATACCTATATGAGAGTGCGCATCAACAAATCCGGGAGTTATTACAGCTCCTTCAAAGTCTAAAACTCCTGCAGTTTCAGGAATTTTGCCAAGTTCCTCCATTTTTCCGACTTTTAAAATCTTTTTGTTTTCTACAACAATAAATCCGTTGGGGAAATTCTCATCTTCCATTGTGATTATGTTGCCATTAATTATATAAAGCTGTTCGTTCATAATTTTGCCTTTCTTTTATTTAAAATTATTTATAACTGAAATATATATCTGCTCCATATTTTTTTACAAGCTCTTCGGCCTCTTCTTTATTTAAAACCATACAAGCCGTGGATAAGCAATCGGCTATAAGTGCCGAATTTGCTACAATGGTTACTCCCGAAAAATCATTTTCAGACGGATATCCTGTTTCGGGGTCTAATATATGATGATATAATTTCCCCTCATAGTTAAAGTACCTTTGATAATTTCCGCTGGTTACAACAGCCTTTCCATCAGTAACAGGTATAACTTCTTTATATGTTCCAACTTCTGCAAAAGGAGTTTGTATTCCCACCTGCCATTTTCCATCATCTCTTTTTGGATTTTCTCCAATAACCTTAATATTACCGCCTAAATCTATAATGGCATAGTTTATGTCAAAAGAGGATATAAGTTCAGCAACAGAATCTGCTGCATACCCTTTTGCTGCGCCGCCTAAATCAATTTTTATCTCTTCCTGAGCCTTAGACAAGGTTTTAACAGAATTTTCATAATCTAAATTTTCATATCCCACAAAAGACATCTTTTCTTTTATTACATCAAAAGACGGAGGCATTGGATTTTCATTTTTAAAGTCCCATAACTCTACAACCCTTGCAATTGTAGGGTCGAAAGCTCCGCCTGAGGCTTTAGAAATTTCCAAGGCTGTTTCTATAATATCAGCCGTGTGTCTGTCAAGTTGTATTGGATGATTTGCGGCAGCTTTGTTAAAAACACTTACGGTAGAGTTATCATCATAAAAGCTTGTGCTTTTGGATATATCATAAATTCTTTCAAAAGCTTTTTCTATGGCAACCTCTGCATCTTTTCCATCTATTTTAATTGTACATATGGTGTCTAAAATAAATTCGGTTTTTTCAACCAAAATTTTGTCTGAGGAAAAACAAGCAGACAAGTTTAAAATTATCATAATTAAAAGGCTTAAACAAATAATCTTCTTCATAGCATTAATCCGCAATCACAAGCTCAACGGGACAATGGTCGCTACCGAAAATTTCCTGATGGATAGAGCTGTCTACAAGCTTGTCCTTTAATTCTGCAGAAACAACAAAATAATCTATACGCCATCCCGCGTTTTTTTCTCTTGCTTTAAATCGATATGACCACCAGGAATACTCACCTTCCGCATCGGGGTAAAAATGTCTGAAGGCATCAATTTTATTATCTCCTAAAAGAAGAGAAAATTTCTCTCTCTCCTCATCGGTAAAGCCTGCATTATTGCGGTTTGTTTTTGGGTTTTTCAAATCTATCTCCTGATGGGCAACATTTAAATCACCGCAATATATAATGGGCTTTGTTTTTTCAAGATTTTTTAAGTAGTTTCTCAAAGCTTCTTCCCACTCTATACGATAGCTGAGGCGTTTAAGCTCGTTTTGTGAATTTGGCGTATAGCAAACAATTAAATAATAATTTTCATATTCAGCCGTTATCAATCTGCCTTCTTTGTCGTGCTCTTCTATTCCCATCCCATAGGAAACGGAGAGAGGCTTTTCTTTTGTAAAAAGAGCGGTGCCTGAATACCCTTTTTTTTCAGCGTAGTTCCAATACTGATAATAATTCGGCAGTTCTAATTCAATCTGACCCTCTTGTAATTTGGTTTCTTGCAAGCAAAACATATCCGCATTAAAATCATTGAATATATCTATAAATCCTTTTTCTACGCACGCTCTAAGCCCGTTTACATTCCATGAAATCAATTTTTTACTCATCTTTATAATCCTCCTTTTGAGGCAATTTTACATTTGTGGGGAAATCCTCGTTTTTATAGGTTGAATTTCCGTATATTCTCAACGAGTCAGCAGGAACAGGGTCCATATGAAGAACAATGTCCACATTTAACTCTGTCAAAATTCTATGTTCAATGTCGTCTATACTTTGATGAACTTCCACTAAAGAAAGATTGTCAGGAACCTCTGCGTGGGCAGAGGCTATTCTGCGGTTTGGACCATAATCATGAACCATTAAACTATGCATTCCTAAAATAATGTTGTTTTCCAAAATCATTTTTTCCAAACGGGATTTTAAAATATCATCAGGGCACTGTCCTAAAAGTCTGTCAATAGTATCTTTTGCAACGCCCCAGCCTGTCTTTATAATCATAAATGAAACAACTGCGCCCATAGCGCCGTCTATCGGAAGAGTTGTGCGCGAGGACAAAAGAGCAGACAGTAAAACGACTGAAGTTGCAACAACATCGCTTAAACTATCCTTGGCGGTAGCCATAAGTATACAAGAGTTTGTAAGATTGCCTATATATCTGTTGTAGTTCCACATCCACAGCTTAACCAAAACGGACAAAACTAAAATTACTGCCGCAACAGGCGTAAGAGAGGTGGAAAGCGGGGTGAAAATTTTATTTATAGCTGTTTTTAAAAGTTCAAATCCAAATAAAATAATTAAAAATGAAACAATTAACGCTGAGATATATTCTACCCTGCCATGTCCATAAGGGTGGTCTGTGTCAGGGCTTCGGTGACTTAGCCTTGTTCCAACTAAAGCTACAATTGAAGAACCCATATCCGAAAGATTGTTGAAAGCATCGGAAATAACCGCAATACTTCCAATAAAAAATCCGATTATAAGCTTTGCTGCAAACAAAATAGAGTTGCAAATAATACCCAAAACACCACATAGGATTCCATATAATTTTCTGACCTCCGAATTGCGGAGGTCAGTATAGTTTGGAATTGTTTTTTTGATTATGAGTTTTATCATCTAAATCACCTTTGAATTATAAATCAAAAATTAATCATTCTGCATCGGTAACGAACATTAAGGACAAGACCGATTGCCAGCATTGTTGTTAATAACGAAGAACCTCCGTAGCTGAAAAACGGGAGAGTTATTCCGGTTACAGGGAAAAGGCCTATGCACATACCGATATTTTCAAAGACCTGAAATATCAGCATCGCAGCAACACCATTACAGATATATGTTCCAAGGGAACTTCGTGCGTTTAAGCCTATGTAAATACAACGACAAATAATAGCTGAAAGGAGTAGTATAACCAAAATAGCTCCAAACATTCCCAATTCCTCGCAAACAACCGAAAATATAAAGTCGGTATGTCTTTCAGGCAGAAGATTATTTACCTGGCTTGAACCTTTGTAAAGTCCTGTTCCAAATAATTTTCCGGAACCTACAGCCAGTTTGGATTGAATAACATGATATCCTGCACCACCGGGATCCAATTCGGGATTGAACAGTGTGATAATACGATTTTTTTGATAATCCTGAAAAACAAAAAACCAAAGTAATGGGAAAACAACAGCTAAAGCCGCAAATCCGCCTCCGATATATTTCCAACTGATACCAGCTGTAAACAACATAACTATTGCAATAGCTATAAAAACTGCGGCGCTTCCAAGGTCGGGCTGAATAAGAATAAGGAAGCAGGGAATACCCAAAAGCACTAACATCTTAACCAAAGTTTTAGTTTGATTTATATTTATGTCATTTTCTGATAACTGCTTTGCAAAAAAGATTATAAATATAATCTTTAAAAGTTCAGCAGGCTGAAAATTAATTGGGCCAAGCTCAAACCAGCTTCGGGCACCACCTCTTACCGAGCCAAGGCCGGGAATAAGCACCAAAACAAGCAAAAGAAGTCCCCCTGCATATAAATACAAAGAAATATCTGATAGATAGTCGTAATCCAAAAATATAATAGCAACTATTCCGCATACACCTAAAACAAATGCGGCAGATTGAATTATAACATATTTAGCGCCACCTGCACTGGAAATCATTAACAGACCAAAAAGCGTTGCTGCTAATGTTAAAAGAACAAGCGGTATATCAAGGTTTCTGATTATTTGGCGTATTTTATTATCATAAAACATATTTAAAACTCCTTATTTTTTGACACTGACAGCAACTCCATCACCGATGGGAACAATAGATGTATTAAGAGCAGGATGAGAGGATAACATATTCAGGTATTGTCTTAATCTTTTTATTATTGTTACTTTCCTATGCTGGAAAAGTTCATCAGTTGCTGTCATACCTTTGTACAAAACATTATCAGAAACTAAAAATCCGCCTTCTTTAAGCATACGCATACAATGCGGAAAAAATTCCTGATATTGTCCCTTGGCGGCATCAACAAATATCATATCATACTCGCCATTCATACGGGGAAGAAGCTCTTTTCCATCTCCGCGATGAAGAGTGATAACAGACGAAAGGCCTGCCTTTTTTATATTTTCTTCAGCTATATCGGCGGTTTCATTGGAAATTTCTATAGTATCTATCTGTTCTGCCCCCGCATATGCCATTCGTATAGCAGAGTATCCTATAGCAGTTCCAACTTCCAAAACAGATTTCACCTTTCCCAGAGAAATTAAAACTTCTAAAAATTTTATACTCTCAGGCTGAGAAATAGGGTATCCATATTTTTCGGCATAGACTTCCATTTCCTTAATTAAACCCGTTGTTTCAGGGAGGATATCCCTCAAATATCGAATTATGTACTCATGGTTTATGCTATCGTCTATCATATTAAAACTCCATTCTTAAGGTGTTTGTATTCCGTGAATTTCTTGGTTTTTTTGCATATGTTCATCATAGGTGGAAGAGAAAATATTCTTCGCCCCGTCCGCTGTTGAAACAAAATATAAATAATCTGTATTATCAGGATAAAGGGCGGCATTAATTGCCGCAAGGCCAGGAGAAGAAATCGGACCTATGGGCAGCCCCTTATGCATATATGTATTATATGGCGAATCAATTGCTACATCGGAATTACTCAGAATTTTTTTCCGTTCCTGGAGAATATACTGGACCGTAGCACATGATTCTAAGTTCATATCAGCCTTTAGCCGATTATAGAAAACAGACGACACAACGGATAACTCTTCAACAGACGCTGCTTCTCTTTCAATTATTGATGCCATAGTAATAATTTCATCCAAATAATATGCCGACTTGGCATCATTATAAATAGGTATAACCTTTTCAGCAAAGGATAGCAGCATCTCGTCAATAATTTCGTGCTCGGTTTTGTCTGTAGAAAAAATATAGGTGGCAGGAAAAAGATATCCCTCCAATCGGTTCTCACTTCTTGGAATTTGGTCTACAAACGAATAATTAAACTTTCCATAATTTGCTTCATTTACAAAGGTTTGATAATCACCCAGACCATTTTCGGACAAAAGCTGAAATATTTTCCACATTTCATACCCTTCGGGAATGGAAATACGCTTGACTTTTTCATTTGATGCATCAGGAGGCCCTGTAAGTTTCTTTATAATTTCTTTATACCCCATAGAAGGGTTTAAGGAGTGAGGGCCTTTCTGGTATATGGGTGTCCCCAATATTTTTGCATATAACTTAAATAAAAAGGGTTTATCTATAATATTATTTTCGGCTAACAAAGGCGCAATACTGTTTGTGCCAGCTCCATCAGGGACAGTAACAACGCAAGGAATATTTTCTTCTCCAACACCATTTACTTCATTTATAACAGAGAAAAATATCACGACAAAAAGAACTATTCCCATAACAATAAACAGCAAAAATAAGTTTTGTTTTTTCCCCGAATTAGATTTTTTTACCATAAAACATCCGTCCTATAATTGAAAAATTAAAAGAGCTATTATACTTCCTACACAAAGAATAATAGGAAGGTTAACAAAGCTTTGTCCTAAAAATTCAGAAGTTTTAATTATTTTTAATGTTGTAGGTTTCTTGGTCATTGTACCAATCAAAAAGATTGCTATTGCAAAGATAATTATACTCCAGACAAAGAAAAGAATTGTCACTGTCGGAGAATAAAACAACTGGTTGCTAAAGTATGAAAGAATCAAGGCTGTTCCGTTATTTACAAGGTGAAAAATCATTGATGCATATAAAGAACCTGTTCTTCTCAGAACAAAAACAAGGCAAAGCCCTAAAAAAACATAACCCAAAAAGCCTGCAACACTGGCGTGCATCACCGCAAACATAACAGTTGTAAAAACCAATGCAGCAGTTGTATTATACTCTGCCATAACCCCGTGAACAATTCCTCTTAAAAGAAATTCTTCAAATATGGCAGGAATAACAGCAACAACAAAGATGG
>JAZNCG010000237.1:0-6481 GCA_045587405.1 Ructibacterium sp.
TTTCCATATGTCCAAGCTCTTCTGCAGCTATATCCAAAAATAAATCCTTAATTTCGGGATCCTTGATACGAAAACTCTGCGACATATATTGCATAGCTGCTTTCAGTTCACCGTTTCCACCGCCGAGCTGTTCCTGAAGCAGTACGGCATACTGTGGATTTGGTCTTTCAACTTCTACCGGATGAAAAAGCATTTTTTCATGTTTAAACATATTATTACCTCCAATTGCAGTTTTCTGTTTTTATTTTTAACAATTTAAGGTATATTATTCACAAAGTCGTTTTTCTTTGATTAAGGTATATCTTTTTTTGATATAGCGTTTATGGAATGGGTTTCCGTAATTGGCTCAAAAACGCTTTGTATTGCGTTTGATTTTGTTTGTCGAGTAATTGTGCTAATTTTATTCTGGCGTGATTAAAACAGGCAATTCCGTTTGATTTTGTTTGCAATTTCACGGAATTTATGTTATAAAGACTGTATAATCTAGATGCCAAAAAATTACTTCATGTTAAGTTAAGACAAATCTTTTATTTTAAATATCCAATAATTCAGAAAAATCATATATATAATGGTCTGCAATATTCTTTATATCATTCTCATATTCAGCTGATGATTTATCAAATACGCCACACACACTCATTCCTGCAGATTTCGCTGTTTTATCTGCATTATAATTATCATCAAGAAAAAGAATGTTTTCAATCGGTTGTCCTATCTTTTTTGCCGCATTAACATAGATTATAGGGTCAGCTTTTGTCGTAGAAAAATCATCACAAGACCATAAATTGGTAAACAAATCATATATTCCGATTCGTTTCAAACAAGGATCAAGAACACTATGCGGGCTTGCTGTAAGAACATTAAGGTTTGCTCCTCTTTTTTTCAATTCTTTAAGAACCGAAATAACATTTTCCTTTGCTGAAATATTATATACATACTCGTTGTACGCATACTTGTTCATCAACTGTACCATTTCTTCCTCTGATAACGGAACACCCAATTTCTTAAAATAATTAGCAGTTCCGATATAACCTAAAGGTGTAATTATTTTTACAATATCCTCTTCATACTTTATATTGTTTTCATCAAGGATTTTCAACATAATAGAAACGAATGTCGGCATTGAATCTACTAATGTACCATCAAAATCAAACAAATATTCATTATATTTCATAAACATTTCCTCTTTTCATATTTTCTGATAATATTCGACAATCTTTATATACTTAAATAAAGTTAAGCGTGTCGAATTTTTGGCCGTTGGGCATCAAATTTGATGAGATATTCGTATAGCATCAATAAAGCATCAAAAGGCATAAGGTTCAAAAGAGCAAGTAGCACAAAAGGCTCAACATTGGGAACAATTTGGACAGTCCTTTTTATATGACATTGTCTCCAAAACCGCGTGCCGGGAGTTCGAGTCTCTCTACCCCTGCCAATATAAAATGGCCCAACTACTGCGTTAGTTAGGTAAAATAATAAAACAACTTTAATCTGAACACTAATATTTCAAATACGAGTTTGTTTTTCATCTTTAAAGTAATGACAATATTTTTCGTTTATATTCCAAAAATTCAGGTGTCAAATTAAAATCACTACGCCGAGGTTTTGGCTCTTTAATAATAATTTCACCTGTGATTTCCCCCGGGGAGCCGGATAATAAGCATATGCGATCTGACAAAAGAATTGCCTCGTCTATATCGTGGGTAATAAACAAGGTAGATAGGTGGATTTTTTCCATTACATCTAAATACCATCTATGAATAGAACTTTTAGTCATGGTATCAAGTGCAGAGAAAGGTTCATCCAAAAGGGCAACATCCTGAGAAAACATATAGGTTCGCAGAAGGGCTGCACGTTGGCGCATACCACCTGAAAGCTGAGAAGGATATTTCTTTTGTGTTCCATCCAATCCAAATTTATCGAACATTGATGACACTTGCAGACGCGCATCTTTTTTCTTTATGCCTTTCAGTAACAATGGAAGTGCAACATTATCCTCGATGGTTTTATAAGATAACAGCAAATCTTTTTGTAGCATATAACTTATATGACCGGGCCTACTTGTAATGTTTTCTCCGTCAATCATTACCTCACCCTGATCAGGCTGCAATAGTCCGGAAATTATATTAAACAGCGTTGTTTTTCCTCCGCCGCTGACTCCCAACAAACACACCAACTCGCCGTGGTTTAGTTCAATGGATATATCTTTTAAAATGGGTTTTCCATCAAAACTTTTACTTATGTTTTTTACTTCTAATTTTCTCATATCATTCCGGCAGGTAGTCGTTGGTAAAACCATAATCAGGATCAATTTTTTCTTCAAGAAGATTATTTTCATTTAACCAATTAAAGAAAGCCGTCCAACATTTAGGGTCAAATTCTCCCCAACGCGTTGCGTCAGAAATGTATTCTGATGCAAGGTATTCCTGACTTGCATACACAAGATCGCTGTTAGATTTTAGTTCGGGAGCCGCATCCATTAGAATATCTGCAGCATCTTTTGGGTTATGGGCGGCATAAGTGTAACCTTTAGAAAGTGCCCGCATAAATGCCTTTGCAGTTTCAGGATTTTCATCTAGCCATGCATTGTTACCGATAATTACCGGAGTATAATAATCAAATACAGGATCTATATCCGCAAATTCAAAGTAGTCTGTATCTAGTCCGGCTACTTCACAAGCCACACCGGCCCAACCATAAAAAATCCAAATCGCATCCACGGAACCACTTTTTAGAGCAGTTACTTCGTCTGTAACAGTAGATGGGATAAGTTTCACAAAATCAAAATTACCTCCATCCGCCTCCATCACATCACGAATCATTGCTTTCTCTACATCCAAATCCCAAGTTGCATATTTTTTACCTTCAAGTCCCTTCGGCGTATCCATTCCCTCACTGGCACGCGAAACGATGCCGGAGGTATTATGCTGAACAACTGCGGCAACCGCTGTAACCGGCATAATGGAATCACCCACAAAAGCAGGTGCTAGGGAATCTTGGAAAGATACTCCAAATTGTGCTTCTCCTGATGCAACGAGTGTTTCAGCACCACCTTCAGGGGGCTGAACAACTTTTACATTCAGACCCGCTTCTTCAAAATATCCCTTGGCCTGAGCAACATAGATTCCGGTGTGATTCGTGTTAGGGGTCCAGTCCAAAACAATGGTTATCATCCCTGAATCATTTTTACCTATAATACTTCCACAGCCTGTCAAACCGACTATAAGCACGAATGACAGCAATAAAACAACGACCTTCTTCATATTTTCCTCCTAATCTTTTTATCTAAATAACGATATGGCATACATTTTTTCTCTGCAAATTCAACCAAAGCCATAAGAAGTAGTGAAATAGCGGAAATAAGAAAAATCACAGCAAACATTTTGTCAAATGCAAATGCTTTTTTTACTCGAGTCATATAAACACCCAAGCCACCAAAACCGCCAAGCCATTCGCTGATAACGGCTCCGACCACACTATATACCGTGGCAATCCTTAGTCCCGAAAACAGTTGAGGTAATGCCGATGGGAATTTAATGTGATGAAAAATCTGCCATCTATTTGCTCCCATAGAACGCAGCATGCCAATTGCGTCCTTATCTGCACTACGAAAACCATCTAGTAGTCCTACTGTTACGGGAAAGAATGTGGAAATCACAATCAAAATAATCTTTGGTGTCATTTCATAGCCAAACCAAAGCACTAAAAGTGGTGCAATAGCAACGGATGGAATTGTTTGTGTGATTATAAGCAACGGATAAAACGCTTTGTACAATGTATTGAAACTGTCCATCAGCACAGCGACTAAAAAACCCACACTCACACCCAGCAATAAGCCAACAAAAGCCTCTTGCAATGTAACCAGGGAGTTTTCCCACAGCAGTGGCAATTCGCTTACAAATGCCTGTAATACCTTCACAGGAGAAGGCAACATGTATGACTGTATTAACCCTGTCATACATGTTAATTGCCATATAAGTAAAAGCGTGGCGACTGCACAGATGGCCGGCATCTTACCCCTCAGCATGTTTTGTAATCTTTCGGTCAATGGTCAAGATTTCGCCTTCCGGCTGATAGACCACCTTGACATAGGCAGAAACTTTCTCTGCACCTGCTCGGATGGCTACATGCTGACACTCTTTGACAATGTCCATCAACTGATCATAACTTTCACCTTCAATGGTTGTTTCAAATGGTCCTACATGACAATGTAACCCACTGCTCTTAATAAAGGCAATTACTTCATCGACGATACGAATAAGTTCGTCTTGATTAGGAGCCACGGGAAGGACTTGGATTGCAATGCTTGCTTTCATAATATTTACCTCCAAAAATAAAATCACCTCCACCAGAATATTCCAGCGAAGGCATTTGGAAACATATCTTCATTACACTTTTTTGATGCTCCCTACGCTGGCATTATCCAGATCAGGTTATTGGGTCGAAGTTCGATTACTTCCTCTCAGCCTGCTTATACAAGCTCCCCTGTATTATATTTCAACAATTATTATATACTAGTTCTTATGAAAATGCAAGTGTTTTTTAAATTTTTTCAACTGCTGTGTTAAATTCAACATATCCCACTTTGTTATCTCCTAATTCCGCAGAGAATTTCGGGTAGCATCAATAAAGCATCAAGACCGTAAATCTAAATTTCGAGAGGGGTCAAACAAGGCTCAACAGTGCGGAAGTTTTGAATGGAAATAGAAATTGGATACCATCTCCAAAACTCCGTGAACGGGTGAACCGCCGATGCGTTACCTGTGGCGGATACAGCGAGGCGGTGAAGCGCCGTGCTCGGATTGTATCAAGCGAATGCGAAGATAGAATCCGCTAAGCATAAGAGGGCGGAGCCATTTGAGTCTCTCTACCCCTGCTTGATGAAAGTCTATGAGGGCTTTCGCTATAGTCTAATTATTACAAATATACATCATATATTATCTATATCCCGAAAACTCTTTTCCCGAGTCTAACAAGCGCAAATCTATTCCAAACAGATTTTTGATATAATGTTGCTTCGAGTTTTTGCCCATAAATCATATAAAATCTCATAAAAGAATTAGGATTCCTTACGCTAACGGTACTTGACAGTTTACTATCTTTACTAACAATTGTTACTGTACATTTTTCGTTGGTAGGGCAGTTAATTCTAATTGATGTATCCACCCATTCTGCTGTGCAATTTTTATTATCACAAGTTAAATCATAATTCTCCTTTGTAATATCAGGCGCACATCCATATAAATATATTTTAAAATCTTGTGAGCCATCTTTTTCAATAATATAATCATAGGCAAAGTTTTCATCTTTATCCATAAAGGTTATAAATGAGCCTTCGAAAGCTTCTTCCTTTTCGAACGCCTCAACCTCTGTAAGTCCTGCATTTTTGCCTTCGGTTTTTTCTATTTTGATTGCAAATGAACCTACATTGTCCTTTTTTACAGGGATTTCTGTTGCAATACCTTTTTTGTTAAGCATTCCGGTTTTGATTTTAGTTCCGTCATCAAAAACTATTTTAGCCTCAAGCACATTATCCTCTATAGATGGGTTGTCATAAAGTACGATTTTATCAATATATTTTGAATTATCAAAGGAAAAAACCGCTTCCTTTTGTATGTCATCAGGGGTCCATACATCATCATAAGGATTATATTCATGATTTGAAACATCTCTGCTTTCAAAAAGCATAAAATCATTTAAAAACTCTCTATTTCCAGAAGTTACCTTGACATTACAATCATAACATATTGAGTCTGTTCTGCGTTTCCAAAATACTTTATCACTACTGCATATCCCGAAAATATGCTCCGTTGCATTTTGCGATTTGTACGAAAGTAGCGCTCTGTAGTCATCTGTTCCAAAAATACTCCTTGATAATCCGCTTCCCATAACAGGAATTCTTACTCTATTATTCCAATCATAAATTTCAATAAAATGGTGTTTTTCAGGCTCGTTATAAGCATTTTTTGTAGAAAGAGAATTTATGGAATAAAAATCCTCCGCTCCCCACCAGGCTGTAGCATAAGCATATCCCTTGTATACAGTTGGCTTGTAATTTATATTTGATTTTAAAATTTCCCCCATAACCTTTTCAAAAGCTAAACTTGTTGCTCTGTGATCTTCGTGGCAATCATAATCACTACAGAATATTACATCAGGCTTATATTCTAAAATGACATTTTCAATATCAGACAGATAGTTTTCGATTGTATAATCTTTTTCGCCATTATAGCTTGGGTGAGTTTTTGTGCCATAGGTTTTTACTTTCCCGTTATAAGATTTAACAACTTGTCCAGGTTTCGCATTATAAATGTGAGGCCCATCCTTATCCCACGAATCGCCATAACCTAAAAATATAATATTACTTTCCGAAACACCTAAATCCCCGTAATATTTAATTGCCTCTTGATACCTAATCTCTGCATTATCGTAATAATCTCCATTGGTTGTAAAAACCATGTAGATTTCACTGCCATTA
>JAZNCG010000238.1:0-7038 GCA_045587405.1 Ructibacterium sp.
ACATTGAGAAAATGAAATAATAAAACAAAAAAGCACAGTGAAATTCACTGTGCTTTTTCTGCCGTTTGCGTTGTGCATACGGATGGCGGAGAAGGAGAGATTTGAACTCTCGCGCCGGTTTCCCGACCTACACCCTTAGCAGGGGCGCCTCTTCGGCCAACTTGAGTACTTCTCCGAATTTGAAAAATATTTAAATAAAATAAAATGGCGGAGAGGCAGAGATTCGAACTCTGGGTGCTTTCGCATCACTAGTTTTCAAGACTAGCTCCTTAAACCACTCGGACACCTCTCCGTTTACAATCGCTCTTTACAGCGACTAAAACAGTATAGCATATTATTATTTGGTTGTCAATACTTTTTTTGAGAATTTACTAAAATATATTTTCTGGCATTATCCATATAAACTCATAATTTTATAAATTTTTAATCTCTCTTATTTTTTTATTTGATTGATAAAAAAATCTTGCAAATAAATATAATTTATGCTAATATAATTTTGCATGCGCTCGTAGCTCAGCTGGATAGAGTGTCAGACTCCGACTCTGAAGGTCGTGCGTTCAAATCGCATCGGGCGTACCACATCCGGGCTGTTTAAAACATACTTTTAAACAGCCCGATTTGTATTTAGCAATTAAATTTAGAAAGGATTGGTTTTATGATTAGAAAACCCTTAATAGAGCTTATATTTGAAGCTGCTTCAATAGAAAGATGGAATGACCATATTCGTCCGTCACGGGGGTTTACCGAGCTTGATAAACAAGCACATAAAATGATATGTGCTTATGTTTTAGGTAACTTAGAATCAGATATCGACCAATTAAAGCTGATTGAAGGTGGGATTTTCGAATTTCTTCACCGCCTGTTGCTGACTGATATAAAACCGCCTATTTTTCATAAGCTAATGAAGGAAAAAGGGCGTGAACTCAACAAATGGACAATCAACCAAATAACCCCTGAAATCTCATCAATTAAGGGTGGTTTTTCGGATAGATTTGCGGAATATTTTCTAAATCCTGATTATGCAAAAAAAGAAAAAGAGGTTTTGGAGGCATCTCATTATCTTGCTACAAAATGGGAATTTGACATAATTTACGATATGTGTAGCAAATATTATGGCATAGATAAAACTCGTCGGGAAATAGACAGCAAATTAGAGAGTCTGGAAAAATATCAATTCTTTAAAAAGTTCCAGAATGACAAAAATTATCAAGGCTTTATTAATCTTCTTGGAGAACTGCGCTTCCAACAAAGATGGGCGCGTTGTTCAAGAATTCCTGCAACATCTGTAATCGGTCATATGATTATTGTCGCCATTTTATCATACCTGTGCTCTTGCGAAATTGAGTGCTGTCCTAAACGCTCTGCAAATGATTTCTGGGGTGGGCTTTTCCACGATGTCCCTGAGGTCTTAACGCGAGATATAGTATCCCCTGTTAAAGCATCAGTTTCAGGACTTGACGAATTGATAAAAAATATTGAACGAGAACAGATGGAATCGGTTCTGTATCCCCTTATTCCCAAACAATGGCGCAAGGATATGGATTACTATACAAGTGATGAATTCAGCGATAAAATTAACGTTAATGGTAATATAGTCGTAACAGACTTTCTAAACTCTGAAAATGATTACAACAAAGACGAATTTAACCCCATAGACGGAAAAATAATTCGGGCATGTGATCATCTCTCTGCATGTATTGAAACCTATGTTTCTCACACAAGCGGAGTTACAACCCGTACTCTTGTAAATGCAAATCAAGAGCTATATAACAAATACAAAAACTATTCAATTGGTTCTATTGACTTTGGTATGCTTTTTGACTATTTTAGAATTTAACCATTTTCGCCCTCTTGCATATAATATAAAATAAATGCTGTTTTATATTATTAAGCGGCAGAATGGAGCCATTTTATGAATATTTTTCTTACCTCTTTAGTATTGGTTTTAGCCATATACGGGCTTATGCAAATGCTTACAAATTTTTTATACGGAAATCCGCAACATATGCTTTCTCAAACTGCTACATTACATAAAGTTTTATTTGTAAAAGATTGCGAAGATTGTTTAGAAGGAATTGTTCGGGCTATAGAAAAAACAAATATTAACGAAGAGCTTATTATTGTTGACCAAGGCTCAGTGGATTCTACCATATGTATAATGAATAATCTGAAAAAACAGTTTAATTTTATTAGGATTATGGAAATGGATGAATACCTTAAATATGTTCAAAAGATTAACCTTTCTGAAGGGAATTAAACATAATGAAAAATTTTAAAATTATTTTACAATATGACGGAAGCAGATATAATGGTTGGCAAAAACAAGGCAACACACAAAACACCATACAGGAAAAATTAGAAAATATACTTTCTCGCCTTGTAGGGTACCCTGTTGAAGTTTATGGTTCGGGGCGCACTGATGCGGGAACCCACGCAATCGCCCAAACAGCCAACTTTCATATTGAAACAAAACTCACTCCTTATGAGGTAATGAATTATATAAATACATATCTTCCGCAAGATATTGCTGTTGTTGAAATTTCTCAAGAAAATGAGCGTTTTCACAGCAGATTAAACGCTAGACGGAAAACTTATATATACAGACTTCAAAAGGGAAATATACCAAATGTTTTTGAGAGAAAATATATTGCTGAATATCCATTTCCATTAGATGTTGAAAAGATGAAAGCTGCTGCAGAGTTTATGGTTGGCAAACACGATTTTATGGGCTTTTGTGCTAATAAAAAAACTAAAAAATCTACAGAAAGAACTATTTACGATATTCAAATAAATGAATATGAAAAAGAAATTCAATTTCTTGTATGCGGTAGCGGATTTTTACATCATATGGTAAGGATAATGGTTGGGACCTTATGTGAAATAGGTGCAGGCAAAAGAGATTTAAAATCCATAGAAGAGATTTTTGAAACAAAGAACAGAGCAATAGCAGGAGAGACCCTGCCAGCGCATGGTCTCTCCTTATTAAAAGTTGAATATTAAATTACTCCCCTTGAATTTTATTTACCATAAATTCATTGGCTTGATTTTCAAGACTATCATCTAATTTTTCAAGCTCTTGAAAATCCGGATATTTCTTTTTAAGAGCGGCTGATAAAACAAGGTCACAAAACTGTGGATTTTTAGGAAAAACAGGTCCATGCAAATAGGTTGCAAAAACATTTTTATAAACAACACCCTCATAGCCTGATTCTCCGTCGTTTCCAAATCCGCAAACAACCTTGCCCAAAGGCTTGTTATCTCCGATAACCATTCTTCCCCCATGATTTTCAAATCCGACAATTGGACTCGACACCAATTCCGACTCAAGGATTACATTTCCTATGAGTCTTTTTTCTTTTATATCACAATATATATCTAACACCCCAATGCCATCTACCTGTCCTGTTGAGGTTTTATAGTACTTACCAAGCATCT
The DNA here is from genome assembly GCA_045587405.1 of Ructibacterium sp. GTDB lineage: Bacteria > Bacillota > Clostridia > Monoglobales > Monoglobaceae > Ructibacterium. The sequence goes on from JAZNCG010000238.1 coordinate 3,436, forward strand.
GATAACCTCCGCAAAGTCCTACTATAACGCCGTTATCTTCCGCATAATTTATAAAATCTTTCTCCTTTTTCTTTAATGCCTCGCACACTACCTCTTGTTCTTTATCCGAGCCTCCGCCCAAAAACAATATATCATAATCATTTATATTAAACTCAGGATTATCCGCCGTACATTCTTTAACATTAACACTTATACCACGCCATTCAAGACGCTTCTTCATAGCATTAATATTTCCCTTATCACCATATAGATTTAACAAGTCGGGATACAAATGCAATATATTTATTTCATAATTACTCATTTGCTTGTCCTCCTTTTGCTTGTTCTTTTTGAAGTTCTAACATAGTGGTCTGGGTTGAAAACAGCATTGTGTAGTTTACTAAAACATAGCAAACTTCTGCATCACTGTTTATAGATTTTACCAGAGCTTCCTTAATATTTTTTGTTAACAAATCAATTTTTATATCCTCATATTTAAATCTGAGCGCCATATCATAAAGCCTTACCCCTGACACTGATAAAGAATTTAAGTTTTCATCCCTAAGCTTTTCAAATTCAACATCCCAAATCCACGATAAGTCCTTTCCATCACTTGGGGCATCATTTACAGCTATTATAACATCTTTTTTTCTCTTATCCAGCATAACAGTTTGTATCGCCTGATTAAAGCCTGCAGGATTTTTTGCCAGATTTAATATAAATGGCTTTCTTATATCAATAAGCTCCATTCTGCCTATTTGTGGCTTATAATCCTTTAGTATTTCGTTAAAATTATTCGCCTTAATTCCCATTACACTAAGAGCACCATAAACCGCCAACAAATTGTATATGTTATAAAATCCACGATAGTTTACATTGATGTCAACATTTCCGTTTACAACAAATTTCATAGACTCGGAAAGGTCAATTTTTGTGGCCTCAAAATCAATATTCGGTCTTTTGTTCCCACAATGAGGGCAATAGTAATCTCCAAGCTGGCTATAATGTGTATAGTTGTAAGTCTGTTCCTCTCCGCATTCGGCACAAAATCTACCTTCCTTTGTTGCTTCATTTTGCGGGAGAACCATTTCAGATATTCCATAATAATAAGCTGAACGATTTTTCCCAAACTGAGCTGACAATGGGTCATCACCATTCAAAATAAGCTTAACACCATCTGCCATATCAATCGCATCGTTTAAAAGTCCCATTGTTGCTTCAATTTCTCCATATCTGTCCAACTGGTCCCTGAACAAGTTTGTAACAACCATATAATTAGGTTTCAAATGAGCAAAAACCTTTCTGGCAAAAGCCTCATCTATTTCCAAAACAGCCCAATCTGCATCAAACTTACCAAATAGACTACAGCCTTGAACAAACGCTGTGGCAACTCCACCTATCATATTCGCGCCCAAATTATTACAAACTGTTTTATATCCACACTTTTGAAGAGCGGAATTTAAAAGATTGTTTGTCGTTGTTTTTCCGTTTGTTCCGCAAGTTGCAACAACACCTTGTTTTAACTCCTTTGATAAAATCCTTATAATATCAGGACAAATCTTCAACGCAATCTCGCCGGGAGTTGACGAAGATTTTTTACCGACAATCTTTCCTGCAACAACCGCAAGCCTTGCCATCCATATAGCCAGAATTTTTCTCATTGTATTTCCCCTTTTCTATCTCTTTCTGTCTATTATAGCTTTTTACAACATAAAATACAAGAGAATAATTTTAAAATTTAATTACAATTATCTAAGCGAATTTAAATAATCCGCCAAACATTCAGCCGCAAGGCTTAATCCGTATATTGCCTCACTAAGCGTATTTCCGCTGCTTCCTGTTTCAATTATCATAGAACCATGGGTTGTGTGACAGTTAAAACGCTCCTTTCTTAAATTTATATGTCGCATCAATGTAGGGTATCTTTTATTTATTTCATTTTGAAAATGAATAGCTGTTTTTATATTTTCTCTCCAATCAGGATTATACAATCCCTTTTCGTCTGTTCCAATAACAAACATTAATTGCGCCGCTTTTCTCCCTCCAATTTCCGTTATTGGTTTTGCTTTTATCTCGCCTTCGTAAACAATGGAATCTCGGTGAATATCCAACACAATCTGTATTGATGGATTTTCTTTTATGTACTGTTCCGCAGATTTTAGAGAACTTGCATATGAACCATTAAATGATGGTGAATCATGCAAGCTTTTGTCGTGTATTGTTTCTATTCCTTTGCTGTTAAAAATCTCTGTTATCACATCTCCCACTTTAACAACATTTTTATTTTTATCTTTATTTCTGTCCCCTGCTGTTGTATCATAATAAAGGCTATTTTCCGTTGCGTAGCTTTCCGTTGCGTGGGTATGTATAATCAATACCTTAGGACCGTCTTTTGTCATATCTATATCAGGTTTTGATTTTAGATTTTCTTCTATATCTACTTTATATGAGGTTTCATTCCCTATTACAACTTTTACATCGTCATCCTTTATTGGAGATAAATTAATTTCTCTTAAGTGGCCTCTGTTTTCGATTTTAATCTCCGTGTCTTCTACATCGTCATAAACCTCGTTTAATTTTTCCTCTATTTCTCGATAAATTTCCTCCGATGATTTGTCTTTGTCATAATATTTTTTTACCATTCCACCTTCATTGATAATTTTTGACATCAAAATTTCATTTCCTATAATTTTGGTAGGTTCATTAAAAGATAAAACCTTAGATATAAGCTCTGTTACTTCGTCCTTAAACCCTTTGCTGTTTCCTTTAAATCCTGGAATGCTTTCAGCTATAATTTCTCCTTTAGCTTCTTCATATCCTGTTATATTATCAGACATAGCTACACAATATAAAATTAATAAAGCAAAAAGAAATATTACAATACAAAACAGCATTATTTTGCGTAAAATTTTTCTGCCATCTAATACAACAGCTCTGTATTTCTTCATACCATACCTCCGGCTTGTCTATTCGTGATATTTCTATATTTATGAAGAAATTTTATTAATTAGAACGATTGAATTAATTTGTAAAATCCATGTAAAACTCAAGGCAAAATAACTAAAATAAATTTTAAATTTGACAAAAAAATATTAAGGTGCTAAAATGTCTAAAAAGCGAGGTAAATAGAATGGGAAAGCAAGTAAAAACAAATGCTATGCGCTATTTAGACAAAAATAAAATACCTTATAGGGAAATAACCTACGATTGCGATGGTTTTTTGGACGGAATTACTATTGCAGAGAAAATAGGTCAATCTATCAAGCAAACCTTTAAAACTTTAGTGACAGTCGGGAAAAGCAAAAATTATTATGTTTTTGTTCTTCCTGTTGCAGAGGAGCTAAACTTAAAAAAGGCGGCATCTGTTGTATCCGAAAAATCCATCGAAATGATTTATGTTATGGATATAACAAAAATCACAGGATATGTCCGCGGGGGCTGTAGCCCAATTGGTATGAAAAAACAATTTAAAACTATAATTCATAAATCCGCTCTTGAATATAATTCTATTTTTTTCAGTGGCGGCAGATTAGGTGCACAAATCGAGATGAATCCCAAATATTTCCCCGAGTTGATTGGTGCAGAATTTCATGATATTATTCTTTAAAGCGAGAAAGGAATGGC
>JAZNCG010000239.1:0-6112 GCA_045587405.1 Ructibacterium sp.
AAAGGCATTGCTGCAGTAATTGCAACAACCTTATCATTTTCTTCTGCTAATTCACACAATCTATCACCAAAAAAGGCTGACCAATCAGGAATATCCGCTTTTGAAACAGGTTGTCCGGTTTCTGAATTAAAACTTGTAACCCCATGAAATCTATCCGGCATTTCTTCCGCAGGAGAATAACCTTTACCTTTTTTTGTTTGAATATGAACCAAAACAGGTTTATGCATATCTTTTGCACGCTTTAATACAACTTGTAAATCGTCTAATTTGTGTCCATCGACAGGTCCAAGATAGGTAATGCCTAAATCTTCAAAAATAACAGTCTTAACAAACAATGGTTTCAATCGCTTTTTTAAAACACTTATTTTTCGAGATAAAGGTTCTCCTATGATAGGAATTTTATTTAAAAACCCTTTAACTTCATGCTTAAAATTAAAATATCTATTCGAATTTCTCAATTTTTTTAACTTTTTAGAAAGACCACCAACATTTTTAGAAATAGACATTCCGTTGTCATTTAAAACAACAATCAACGGAATTTTCATAGAGCCGGCATGATTTAGAGCTTCAAATGCCATTCCACCCGTTAACGCCCCATCTCCTATAACCGCAACTGCCGAATTTTTTATACCCTTTAACTTAAATGCAGATGCAAATCCCATCGCAGCAGATATAGAAGTAGAACTATGTCCTGTATTAAAAGAATCTGTATCACTTTCATCAGTTTTAGGAAATCCACTTAAGCCACCAAATTGTCTTAATGTCGAAAATTGACTTGCTCTACCAGTTAAAATTTTATGAGTATACGATTGATGACCAACATCCCATATAATTCTATCCTTTTCTACATTAAAAACCTTATGTAGAGCAATTGTTAATTCAACAACACCTAAATTTGCAGCTAAATGCCCACCTGTTTTTGAAATATTATCAATCAAAAATTGACGAACTTCTGTTGCTAATTTTTCAAGTTCTACACCTGTAAATGAATTAATATCATTAGAGGTATGAATTTTTTCGATAAGCATAATATACCCCTCCTCTGATTTCAACTCATTTATATCAAACTTATCATTATATTAAGACGACACAAGCAAATTATTAATTTCTTTTGTCATCAAAGCTATCATCTAAAATAGTTTCAGAATTATATATAATTCTATTTGCATCTAAATTCATATGCTTTTTCATTTTTGGATAAGCATTAAAATTAACCAAAAATGATGATATACTTAAGAGAATACAAATCTCTAAAAGCAACAAAGCAAATAAAGCAAAGATAATATAACTTCCAAAGAAAACAACTGCTGCATAAGCTAATCCAAAATGTATTAGGAATAATATAGTAAGCACCAAAACATTAGACGGAAGCTTTCCTAATGCAAATACAAGCGCATTCTTATATATATCTTTAATAGAAAGTTTAAAAGTAACCATCATAGGATAAATGTAAAAGTGCATCATAGTATAAATAATGCTTATAACAAAAATAACATATTTTAAAGCTCCAAGAAAGCCACCTAACACAGAATAAACTCTAAACGCTGTATAAAACAAAATAAAAGCCAAAATATCAACAAGAAATACAACTGTCGCTTGTTTAAAATTACTTTTCGTTGCATCTTTAAAATCTGTAAAAATCCAAGCATGTTCTTCTCTTGAATAGTTTCTCATTATATATGTTATCCCTGCCGTTACAGGACCCATTCCCCACATAACAGTAAATAAATATGAAACAATAAACCTAATAAATAAATCTATCAAAACATATATTTGAGCTTGCTGGTGTTGGATTTCTGCCTCATTTCTTCCTGATGAAACAATACTATTCAACGCCTGCTGGAATGTTTCATCAGCTAAAAAGCTATTTGATACTATCCCTGAAAGAAAAAAAACTATCAAAAATGTAGGTATTAATGCAATTGAATATATTAAATTAATCTTTCCAAAATTCCAAAATTTTCTGGATAAAATATCCATAAATCTAAAAAAACTACGCTTTTCCGGTTCATTAGGATCTACGCCCTTACCGGGTTTATCAAATGATTGTGAAAACAAACCCATGTCACTAACTCCTATTCACAAATTATATACATCTCTATATCGCTAAATAATTTTTCGCCAACTCCATCCAGTTCTAAAAGTTGATCAACCGAACTAAAACCCCCAAGCTCGTTCCTTTTTTGAACAATTCGCTGTGATAAAGTTTTGCCAATTCCATCTAATAGCTGTAACTCACTTTCATTGGCAGTATTAATATTGATTTTATCTGTTATATCTTCTAAATCTTTATTTTCTTCCTCTTCACTTTTATTTTCTTCATCATCAGCACTACTAGTTTTATAATCACTAACATAGGTCGGAACAACAATATTAGCTGAACGATTTTGATATATCCTTACTCCAACCATATACAAAGCAATAATCAAAATCAAGACAGGTCCAAACAAAGCTATTTTACGCATAATTTCTTATAGCGGGGATGGACGACTAATCAAATGCAAAACATTCCCATCTGGATCCTCGAAAAACATTGTTCCTATACCTTTATCAGATACTTTTGCTTCTGTAAGAACTTTAACATCAGCTTTTAAAAGTTTTTCAACAAGTTCATCAAAGCAATCAACAGATATAGCTAAATGGCGCATACCACTTGCATTCATTTCGTGTTTTCCGCCATCAACATCTGTTTTAACAAACTCAATCATAACACCATCGTCAGCTTTAACGAAATATGTTCCTTTTCCGTTGTCGTAAACAACTTCCCAACCAAACATATCTAAATACCAATCTCTTAGGCGTTCTGTGTTATCAGAAAAAATACCAAAATGTTCTATTCCTATTTTCATAATTGTTCTCCATTCTGCCAATATGATTCGGCATTATATAACTTTTATTATCTTATTTATAGCGTGATGACAGCTCAGCAAAGATATCATCCCATGTCAAACCTTGCTCTACAAGAACAACAGACAAGTGATAAAGCAAATCTGCTGTTTCGTACTGAACCTCTGATTTAACATAGTTCTTAGAGGCAATAATAACTTCCGCTGACTCTTCGCCAACCTTTTTAAGCATCTTATCTATACCTTTTTCAAAAAGATAGTTTGTATAAGAACCCTCTTTAGGATTTTTCACTCTATCAACAATTACATCATAAACATCGTATAAAATTTTAGGGTTTTTACCAAGCCCTGTTGGAATTTCAACTAACCTTCCATCAACAACTTTTCTATAAAAACAAGATGGGTTGTTAGTATGACAAGCCTCTCCAACCTGTTCAACTTTAAACACAATTGCATCTCCATCACAATCCACGAGAATTTCTTTTATATTTTGCGTGTGTCCTGATGTTAAACCTTTCTCCCACAACTCGTTACGACTACGACTAAAATAGGTTGCTTTTCCTGTTTCAATTGTTTTACGCAAACTTTCTTCGTTTACATACGCACACATCAAAACTTCTCCGCTTACTGCATCCTGCGCGATAGCAGGAATTAACCCTTTTTCATCAAACTTTAAATCATTTAAAAAATTCATTTTGTTAACCTTCTTTTCGTTAATATTTAAAATGTTTTACAAATCTCAATTGCTTTTTCTAATTCAATATGTCCTGTATATAAAGCTCTTCCGATAATAGCTCCTTCAACACCCGTTTTAGATAAATTCATTAAATCCTCATAAGTAGTTACGCCACCTGATGCAACTACATTTATATCAACAGTTTCTGCCATTTCTTTCATCGCATCTACATTGGGTCCATTGAGCATTCCGTCGGTTGCTATATCTGTATAGATAATTGTTTTAACGCCAATTTCTTCCATTTCTTTTGCAAGCTTTATCGCCGAAACGCTACTTACTTCTTCCCATCCACTTATGGCAACCATACCATCCTTTGCATCTATACCAACAGCAATTCTGTCACCATATTTTTTAACAGCTTGCTTAACAAACTCGGGATTTTTAATTGCCGATGTACCTATAATAACTCTTGCAATACCATTATCCAAATACTTTTCTACCGCACCCATATCTCGTATTCCTCCGCCAACTTCAATAGGAATATCAAGCTGTTTTGCAATATTTATAATAGTATCAAAGTTGGGCATATCTCCACTTCTTGCTCCGTCAAGGTCGACAAGGTGTATAAATTCTCCGCCTTCTCTTTGCCATCTACAGGCAACCTCAACAGGATTATCAGAAAATGTTGATTTTTGGCTGTAATCACCTTGCACAAGCCTAACACACTTTCCGTCAATCATATCAATTGCAGGGTATAAACGCATTATTCCAACTCTCCTTTTATACAATGAATAAGATTAATTATTTCCTCTCTGTGAAGCTTCATACTAACACGATTTACAACTAATCTTGCGCTTAAATCACATATATCTTCCAATACCTCTAAGCCATTTTCTTTAAGTGTTTTTCCACTTTCAACAATATCAACAATTACTTCTGACAATCCAACTAAAGGTCCTAATTCAATGGAGCCATTGAGCTTAATAATATCAACAGTCTGTCCCTTAACTTTATGGAAATACTCCCTTGCAATATTAGGATACTTACTTGCGACTTTCATAATATTTCTGCCTTCAAGTTTTCCTCGCATCTCTTCAGGGCCTGCAACAGCCATTTTGCATCTTCCAAATCCTAAATCAAGAACCTCGTAAAGTTCTTTCCCATTTTCTAATAATGTATCTTTACCTACAACACCAATATCTGCCGCACCATATTCAACATATGTAGGAACATCGGATGCTTTAACAAGAATAAACTTGAATTTTTTATTTTCATCAGTAAATATCAGCTTCCTTGTTTTAGTTTTCATCTCCGCAACATTGTAGCCAAGTTTTTCAAAAATATCTACTGACAATTCAGCAAGTCTACCTTTCGCCAAGGCAACCGTAACATATTCATCATCTTTATTGTTTTCAACTGCTTTTTCATCATAAAGAGCCGACATTAACCTTTCGACACCAATGGCAGTTCCTGTTGCAGGCATGCTCCTGCCAAACTTTTCCATCAAATTGTCATATCTACCACCTGAACATATAGGAAAACCAACTCCGTATGTAAAACCTTTGAAAATTATTCCCGTATAATAATCAAGATGAGGAACCATACCAAGGTCAACAGATACATATTCTTCTAAGCCATATTCTTGTAAAATATGATAAACTTGTTTTAAGTTTTCTAAAGCATCTTTTGATTGTTGATTTAAATTACTGTCTTTTAAAGCCTCTTCAACAACAGATATACTACCAAATTTTGTTGGCATATCTAAAAATATCTTTTTTAAACTTTCTGACATTTGCAAAGTATCAACAAATGTTTCGATTGCAACAAAATCTTTATCGTTGATATATTCTCTAAGAATATCTATTTGTTTATCATCGAGTTCGGCTTGTTTAACCAACCCCATAAAATAAGCAACCTGACCTATATCAACTTGAAACTTTTTAAGTCCTGCTCCAGCAATCGTTTCTATAGCAATTCTTATTACTTCAGCATCTGCTTCTACACTGTTTTCACCAATAAGTTCAATTCCAACCTGAGAAAACTCGCGTTGTCTTGCCTGACTGAAAGCCTCATCATTCCTAAATGAACTTCCTGAATATGAAATTCTGAGAGGTGTATTTTTACCGATAGATTTAGTCGCCGCCATACGAGCAATAGATGTTGTAAAATCAGGTCTTAACGCTAACATTCTTCCATCAACATCAAAAAATTTAAACATACTCTCAGCCTTATTAGGTGTTGCTGTTTCGTAAACATCAAAATATTCAAATGTTGGTGTTTGAACCATTTTGTAGCCATACCTTGAGAAAACATTTCTAGCGATTGTTTCAATCTTAAATTTTAAATCGCATTCATCCCACAACACATCTGTAAGTCCAATAGGAGTATGCGTAACTTTTTCTTTCTTCATCTTGCATCACTTCCAGGCAAATATTTTAATCTTTCATATCATTATACCACTACGCCCTTTTTCCGTCAACATAAATTTGCTTAATTATTGCATTTTTGACACAAATTTTTATGTTATTTTCTTCAAATTTTAATCATGACCACCAGTGAACTGGTGGCTTGAACTACCCCTATAAGGGGC
>JAZNCG010000240.1:0-2299 GCA_045587405.1 Ructibacterium sp.
CACGCCAGTAAGCACCTGCAGTATATTGAAGCTTAACAGCTTTTAACTTGCCTGTTGACATAAGATGAGGCCCTGCACATAAATCTGTAAAATCGCCTTGGCGGTAAAAAGATATAATCTCTCCTTCGGGTAAATCTTCAATTAATTCAATCTTATAATCTTCACCACAATCCCTCATCATGGCAATTGCTTCATCTCTTGGCAATTCAAATCGTTCAATCGCAATATTTTCCTTTATAATCTTCTTCATTTCTGCTTCAATCTTTTCTAAATCAGTCGCATTAACAGGCGCTTCAAAATCAAAGTCATAATAAAAACCATTTTCAATGGATGGGCCAATAGCAAGCTTTGTATTAGGATATAATCTCTTTACAGCTTGTGCCATAACATGTGCAGCAGTATGTCTGTAAGCGGACTTTCCGCCATCAGTATCCCATGTTAAAAAGTTGACAGAACAATCGGTTGTTGGGGTAGTTCGCAAGTCACAAACTTCGCCATTTATTTCTGCCGCCATACAAACTCTGGCTAAACCTTCGCTAATTTCAGTTGCCATGTCTATAAGGCTGGTTCCCTCAGCATACTCCTTTACATCTCCGTCTTTTAAACTAATTTTTAACATATACATTAACCTTTCCGCCCACATATTTTTATATATTTACGCTTTATCGCAGGCAGATAACGCGCATTAAACCTTTAATTACAAACCAATAAATATTTCAGCTAAAATGCCAATTAAAATACCAAGTATAGCTCCTGCCATAACCTCAACAGGTGTATGCCCTAAAAGCTCTTTAAGTCTAATTTGTTTTTCCAATGGATCAGGTTCATCCCAAGCATCGATAATCATATTAATCATCTTAGCTTGTTGCCCCGCAGCTCTGCGTATTCCGGATGCATCATACATAACAACCAATGCAAATGCACAGCATATAACAAACATTTCGCTATCAAACCCTGCTTTAATCCCAACGCAAGTGGCAAGGCAAGTTACTATTGTTGAATGAGATGATGGCATGCCACCAGGACCCATAAATCGTGTTATATCAAGCTTTTTATCTTTAACCCAAACTAAAAAACCCTTTAAAACACAAGAAAAAATCCATCCAAAAAACACTACAAAAAAAACTCTATTTTCAAGTAATTCTTCAAAATAATTCATATTATTCCATCCCTAATAATTTCGCTCTAACAAATAATCAGCAAATTCAATCAAAAAATCAGAGTTATCTATATTTTTAATCACTCTTTTTGCCTCATCAGTTAATCTGAAAAGTTCTTTCTTTGCCCCATCAATTCCAAGAAGAGTAACAAAAGTATTCTTATTCCTTTTATCATCACTTCCAACGGGTTTGCCTAAAATCTCAGTGTCTCCAACAACATCCAGTATATCATCTTTTATCTGAAATACCAAACCTAAATTTAAAGAAAATTGTAAAATGCTTTTATAGATTTCGTTACTCTCATCTCTAAGTCCACCACAAATATATCCACACAATGCAGAAGCTTTAATTAACTCTCCCGTTTTGTTTCTATGCAGATTTACAAGTTCATCATATGTTATATCCGACCTATTTTCAGATTGTAAATCAATAACCTGTCCACCTATCATCCCCCACACTCCTGATGATGCTGATAAAATTCTTATGATAGACAACAGTTCTGTTGCTCCCAATGATTCAAATTTTTCTGAATCAGATAAAATCTCAAAGGCTTTATTTAAAAGACCATCCCCTGCCAGAAGAGCAATATTCTCAGGATAAGCAATATGGCAAGTGGGCCTTCCTCTTCGAAGTTCATCATCATCCATACAAGGTAAATCATCGTGAATTAACGAATAATTATGTACACTTTCAATAGCCATACCAACTCTGGCAGCATCGTTCAAATTGCCTCCGAGCATATCACAAACAGCTATAACAAGCACAGGGCGTATCCTTTTTCCTCCGCCCATTATTCCATAATTCATTGCACTAAAAATATCTTTCTGAGCAACATCGGGAATTATATATTCTTTTTCTAATTCCTGATTAACTATATTAAGATAAAAATCATATTTTTCTTTAAAATTCATAAAATCCTCCGTATCGACGGATTATTCCAATCCTGCAAATGGCTCTTCCTCAAATGTACCGCTATCCTTATTTTTCATCAAAATACTGATTTTTTGTTCTGCGGTATCAAGAGCTGTAGTGCACTCTTTTGTAAGCTTTATCCCTCTTTCGTAAAGAGAAAGCATTTCCTCTAAACTAACATCTCCGTTTTCAAGAGCTTTCACAACACTTTCTAATTCTTTTAAATT
>JAZNCG010000241.1:0-4535 GCA_045587405.1 Ructibacterium sp.
ACTGAAAATCAGCAATGCCGCCATAAGAATACTGCATATTTTTTTATTCATCTTTTCCTCCGAATTATTCTTCATACTTTGTAGCAAGTATTGCTGCTTTTAAGTTATCAGATATTGTACCTGTAATTTCAGTGATGTTTGTTCCTATCAATGCATAGTTGTAATTATAAACTCTATCAGAATTAATCTCAATTGCACCTGTAAGGTTAGAGCATCCGGCAAATGCAGCATACATTTCTGTAATGTTTTCATGAATTACCGGAGGAACAGTTAATGATGTGCATCCCCAAAAAGTCTGTCCTATATAAGTTACACTTAAAGGAAGTTCGGGAGCTTCTTTTATAGAACTGCAATCATAAAAAGTTGAAGCGAGCGCAATTACACCATTGTGTATTACAGGAGCTTCTGCAAGCGATGTACATCCGTAATATGTGCCATCCATATAAATAACCGTTAAAGGAATTGCAGGTGAATATTTAAGTCTTGTGCAATCTCTGTATGTGCCAATAGCATTAGTTATATTTATACCGTTTATTTTTTGGAGCATATTACTGTATGAGCTTTTACTATTATCAACTACAGTTGCACCCCAACCATCGCAATAGCACTTAAACCATTCACCTTCATAGCCGTAGTTGTATCTGTATTCGTAATCGCCATACACATATACATCACCGTCATTTACTGTATCAGGAAATTCATCTCCGGCAGTTAAGGTTTCCATAGCAAGTGAGTAATCACCCTTGCAAGTTTCAAAATCATCACCTGTTGCCATAACATAATATGTTCCGCCAACAGGGATAACTCCCGAATGTTCACTTCCTGTATTTGCTCCACTATTAACGACATCTACATAGTAATTAAATACACCATTCCATGTTCCGAAAAGAATATAATCCATATAGCCTATATCAATACTTTTTGATACTGATATTCCGTTTACATTGTCACCACAGGCAGTTATACCGTCAAAATATATTTCAAGATAAATTTCTTCATCATCCGCTGAATTTTTCATTACAACATCATAATCGGATGAAACCTTTATAACTTTTGAAGCTTCCCATGTTCCTGTAAGAGAAACAGTACCCGAATCACCGGGTGCCATTTTTGACGGAACATCAAGTTCATAATATGAAGTTCCGGTACCATTATATACAACCTGAGTAAAGGCTGATTTTTCATTTACTGCATAAGCAGATAACGTGCTGAACAAACAACACATAATTAAAATAAAGCTTATAAATTTTTTCATTTAAATCATCTCCCGTAATATATTGATTTATTTTTTATTGGCGATACATTCGCTTATAAAATATCGCCTACATGCTCATATTTTGCCCTTCGTCTTCTATATCTTTGAACCACTTGTCATAATCTTTTTCCGAACAATATCCGGCAAGAGCATACGAAAAATCACTTAATCTTTGATGGTCAACATTGCTGCATTGTATCTGAATTCCGTAATACCCATTGTAAATTTCAGACACTTTGGCATTTAAAACATCCGACCATGCTTTCTTCCCTTCCTCTGTCATCATTGTTCCTGATAAATCTTCAATTGTTGCTAATTCGATGTCAACTTCATCATGTACCAGATGAACAGATGAAAGCTTAACACTTTGAATCAAATCTCCAAGTGTAAGATTTGAAAGTGTTTGATCCATCGGCACTTTTACAAATGAGTTTCCATCTGATGCTACATCCGGCAAGAATGTTCCCATCAACTCAGGCACCACAAAGAGTTTTTCTCCGTCTTTACCTTCAAAGAGCATATTTTCATCTGTTACTCTAAAGGTATATATCTTACCGTTATTCTCATATCTGTCGCCATTGACATAATAATTACGAGCCTCCGGCAAAGTTATCTTTGCAATTTCTTCAACTTTTTCAGCAAGCTTGCCATTTTCATCTCTGAATCGTCGACTATTCAGATATTGGGATTCTTGAAAGTTTTTATCATAACAATAGATATAAAAGTCATAATTACCATTCTCAGTAATAGTTCGTATATCATACTCATACCTGTCTGTTTCAACGAACATTCCATACGAATCTGTAACTTCACTTATAATTTTAGCTTCAGGATGATTGTATGCTACACTTCTCATCCATTCCCGGTCCGTAAAAAGTCTATCACGCAGGGTTTTCATTACCTTGTCAAAATCTTCATTGAATGTATCGGTTTTCAATTTTATATTATTATCAAACCAGGTGTGCCAAAACTCATTACCAGCCTTTCCAAAATCGCCTCGCATATATCCTATAAGACCTTTGGTTTGCTCTGACTTTTCATTGTGAAAAAAGTTCTCCGGTCTGGTGTGATAAAAATTAAACTTGTACATTTTCGTGTTCACCTCCTTCTGCTAAAATTCGATATACCGCATCATCTCTTAATTCCCGATGCAAAATATCAAGAACTATACTGACAATTGCATCTGATTTAAACTTAACCTCGTTGTTTTCATAAGGTTCCTTTTTTACTGCATTATCAAGCAAGTCTGCATACTCATTAAAGTCTATACCATACACTTCGCCTAAAATCTTTGAATCATCGGCACTAATGAGTTTTAATTCTCTCTTAATTCTGCCTGCGGTTTCAATATTATCCTGAATTATATTTCTTTTATCTTCTAACTCAGGCAAATAAAACGGGCTTTTTCTGAACTTTTCTATTGGTTCTTCATACGAATCTGCCATACAGATTATGTGTTCAGCCAAAAGCCCTATTCCTCTGTAAATTTCTTTTCCATCATTGCTTATCATAAATTTTCGACCTCCAAAATCTTGAACTAAAAAAGACGATACATCCCGGAGAGACATATCGCCTACATACTCATTCCCATTCCTGTTTCATGTTCTTCATGTGTGAGACTGAGTTCTTCATACCGTTCCTTCATATATTCTGCCGGAGACATTTCCAATGCTCTTCCTGCAGCACCATATGACGGAAGACCGTTTTCATTTTTAAATTCTGTTTGTTTTGGGATTCTTCGATGCATAAGCATAAATTCATCAATTGCATCAACAACTTCACCTCTATCCCATACTTTAAGACCATCTGTATGTTTCACATCAAGGTCATTTTCCTGTTGTGCTTTCAGTTGCATTTTTTGTCCGATATCCTTGCTGATAAGTTCTGAAACATACTTTTGTTTTGTTACATTTTCTTCCGCTACAAACTCATCAAGCTTATCAAACAACTTGTCATTTAGCTTTACCGCTAAAATTCTTCCATTAGGCATTTGTACACCTCCTTCACATTGTTTGTTCAAATGATTCTTCAGGACATTCGTCCATTGATGCTTTTAGCAATTCTTCAAAACCTACTACTGAATATTGAATGTGGTCCTGTATTCCTTCAAGCATGTCACGCTGCTTATCAGTTATTTCATACTCATTATTAAGTGTATTTTCTATACAACGATAAATTTCTACTAATTCATGACTGTCAAAAACAAGATTCTCGTTAAGTAATTTCGATCGTGTTGCAAAATCTTTTTTTGCACTTTCATAATCAGTAAAATAATGTCCGTTATATAATGAGTTATTGCTCTTTCTTTCCCATGTTGCAAACTCAAAGGAACCATTACCATGTTCTGTTACAGCAAAAACAATATTATTAAATTCTGCAAATTGTTTATACGGTAAGTTAAAGTCACTTGCCTTTATTTTTGTTGCACTGTCCAGCAATCTTACATACTCACCCACATCTTTCACAATAGGATGAATCTTTTCACGCAACCTATCAATGATACCGTTTAGTTGATTATTCATAGAATAAAATAGTTCACCATTTTTTTCGACTCTAAAGACTACCGTATCATTTTCGTAAATTTCAATGTGATCTTCTTTAAGCTTAGCATTTGAAATCCCCCCTTCTTTCATATTTCTATATACTTGTTGCAAAAATTTTTTTGTGTCCATTTTTTCATCTCCCTTCATTTTTGACACAAAAAAAGAGGCAACTTCATTGTAGAAATTGCCTCTAATTATAGTATTTATCCTACTGTGTGTAGGTTCGAATCTGTCTGGTTAGATTCTGTTTAATAATGCGTTTTTTGGGTTTGTCATAGTTCGAGTCCTGTAAGATAGGACCAAATATCTTTCAATTTTGAGTACGAAAAAGGGTTTGCGGAAAACCCGCAAACCCTCTCTGTAGCTGACCAAATCGACAATGTATCTTTTTGGTTCTGCTTTTTTGATGCCGGTGGTCGGGGTCGAACCGACACGGTATTGCTACCACGAGATTTTGAGTCTCGCACGTCTGCCAATTCCATCACACCGGCTAATATATGAGCGACCCATATATAATATCATAAAAATTTACAGATTTCAAGTGATTTTTAAAATTTATATAAAAATTAAATCAAAATACTTAATAATCTCTGACGACATAACATAAGCTTCTGTTTTGGGGAAAATACAAAGTACATTAAGTATTATTACCGCCCACATAATACCTGAAGCAAGACCAAGTATTATGCCAAGAAGTTTATTTACCATATTTATAAACGGTAGGGATGCAAGCTTTT
>JAZNCG010000242.1:0-5859 GCA_045587405.1 Ructibacterium sp.
GAGCAACTTGGGTATAAGTCATATTTGGGAAATTTATCAAGAGTTGCACCAAATAAAATGCTTTTTAAGGGGTTTTATGAAAATAGAGATGGACATTTACCATCTGCTCCAGGCAGAATATGGTACGAAGCAGATATAAATTACGAGGTAGGTTATAGGGGAACAGAGAGAATATTGTTTTCAAATGACGGATTGATTTTTGTAACTTATGACCATTATCATACTTTTGTCGAAATTGAATAAGGAGGGATTCTATGAATTACGAAGAACACATAAAACGGTATGCATTTAAACCAATAAAAGAAAATCCAATTATATTAGATTTTACAGGTTGCAAATATTTAGGGGAAATACATTTGATATTGAAAACAAAATTTGGCTTGCCTGAATATTATGGTGAAAATTGGGATGCGCTATGGGATTGCTTGCAGGGACTTTTTAATCAAAGAGGAAACTTTAAGGTTAATATATATGGTTTTTTTTCATTGCCTGATGATTTAAGGGAATATTGTAAAACTATGCTTGAAATTTTTGATGATGTACATGAAGAAACCCCTAATGTATTGTTTGAACTTATTTCATGAGTTGCATCTATTATGAACGTGAAAGCCAGAAAAAACACACTCTTTGAGTGTGTTTTTTCAGTTTTATTTGCCTTTCGGCAAGTTATATTATCTTCAATAGTTTTATTACTTCGCAGTTTTATTGTCTTTCAGACAGTTTAATAGCAAATAAAATACCACTGAAAGCATCAGTTTTCAATATCACTATGATGAAGTCATAATATCACTCTGTACAAAGTACAGAATAAAACAAAAGGACAGTAATTATAAAAGACAGAAACGATTAATTTCGTTCAGCCTTTTAAAATTTCTGTCCTCAAGAACACTACGCCTGCGGTTTGAGGATTTTTTTGTTTCTGTCTTTAGAGTGCATCCTAAGTCAATACTTTTTCTGGCATTAAAGCCCAACTTTAATACAATCATTTTAGGTGGCGCATTTACCCTTGGAGAAAAGTTTCACTGTTAAACTTTTCTTTTTATTTTAATGGTTATCAAAAAGGAATTTACATTTATCTCTCCCTATTGACATTTATATAAAATCGTAGTATGATTATTCATACTAATCATACTAAGGAGATAGGGATATGAAAATACACGAAGAAAAATATGCATGGATGGTTAAAATTGGCGAAAAAGGTCAGTTTGTTATTCCGAAAGAAGCAAGGTTTTTATTCGATTTACAGCCGGGGGATGAAATTTTAGTTCTTGGGGATAAAGAAAAAGGAATAGCAATTCTACCAAAAGAAAAACAAAAAGAAGTCATTGCGCATATTTTTTCGAAAATAGAGAACTAAAGGTAGGTGAAGGGGCATGAACAAAGTTGTTTTCTTTTGCATTCCTGCACACGGACATACTAATCCCACTTTGGAAGTTGTTCGGGAATTAGTTTCGCGAGGGCACAAGGTTTGGTATTGCTCCTATAATATTATGCGCGAAAAAATCGAGGCGTCAGGAGCAACATTTATACCCTGTGATGATTATGATACAGAGCAAAAGCTTAACGCCAAGGATGCTATCCGCATAGGCAAAGACCTTGCTTTTTCTACAAAGATATTGGTAGATACCACATTAGCTCTTGATGACAAAGTTTGCAAAGAAATGGAAGAAATAAATCCCGATTGCATTGTTGCCGATTCTATGGCACTATGGGGAAAAGCCGTTGCGCTAAAGCTTGGAATTCCTTTTGTTTCTTCAACAACAACATTTGCATTTAATCAGCATTCAGCAAAGATTATGAAACAAGGTCTTGGAGATTTGTTAAAGATGCTTTTCGCTATGCCAAAGACATCCAAACAAGTTAAAAGACTAAAGGATAAGGGGTATCCCGTAAATAGTATTCTTGATATTATTGGCAATGACGATAACACACATACTGTTGTTTATACATCTCCTGAGTTTCAACCTTGTTCAGAGACTTTTTCGGGAAAGTACGCATTTGTTGGACCTTCAATTCGCCCTGCAACAGAGAAAATAGAAAAAAAGATGGATAAACTGATTTATATATCCATGGGAACTGTAAATAATGATATGATGTCTTTTTACAAAAGCTGTATAT
Organism: Ructibacterium sp.; assembly: GCA_045587405.1. Lineage (GTDB taxonomy): Bacteria > Bacillota > Clostridia > Monoglobales > Monoglobaceae > Ructibacterium. Next base: position 2,119 of record JAZNCG010000242.1, read on the forward strand.
CAGCTTTAAAAAATACAGATTATCAGGTGATTATGTCAGTTGGTAATTTGGTAGCTATCGAGAATTTTGGAGAGCTACCGGAAAACATATCAATTTATTCACATGTTGACCAAATTGCCGTTTTAGAAAAAGCGGATGTGTTTGTATCGCACTGCGGAATGAATAGTGTTAGTGAAAGTTTATATTTTGAAGTTCCACTCGTTATGCTACCACAAACATCGGAGCAAAAAGGTGTTGCCGAGAGAGTTTTTCAGCTTGGTGCAGGTATAAAACTTGATAAACCAAATGCATCTTCTATTATAGATGCAATAAATCAAATATTGAACGATAGCACATATAGAGAAAACGCCAAAAAAATTTCTGTTGAATTTAAGAACTGCCTAGGAGCGAAAGGAGCTGCGGATAAAATTATTCAGGTTTGTAACAATGCGATATAGGTGAAATATAAATAATTAAAAGCAAAATGCACCGCTTTTTGATTTTTAGGTCATTAAGTGGTGCATTTTTATTTGTGAAAAGTTTCGGAGTGAATATGGATATATTAAATACAAAGAAAAAACACATTTTCATTTGGCATATATTCCACGCAGAAATTTATTCTTTTTTGAAAATCCCTTTATTACAAGGGTTTTAGATAAAATAAAAGAACCATAATTTCGTATCAAAATTACGGTTCTTTTCTGGAGGAGAGGATGGGATTCGAACCCACGGTACGCTATTAACGTACACAGCATTTCCAATGCTGCGCCTTAAACCATCTCGACCACCTCTCCATAGGTAATAAGAAAGTTACCAAATTATTATACCATGTTTTTTTAAAAAAGCAAGTCTTTTTTTGACTTTTTTTTAAATTTATAAAATATTATGCGGATATTGTTATTTAGTAGAAAAAAGATGAAGTTTATGGGCTAATTAGGGGTGGAATGTTATTTTTTGTATATGGAAATATTTTGCAATTTTGCATTTATATGGTATAATTTTACTGTGAATACCACAAGATATAGAAAGGAAGAGAAAAAATGGTGCTTGAATACGAAAAAAAAGAGGGGACAAAAGAAATAAAAAGAATTATTCCGTCTATAGTAGATGGATTTAAGGAGCAGAGCAGAAATTTTACAAGATGCGGAGAAACCAAAACGATACCTGTAAAAAATATAAGATTAAATCCTAACCAACCGCGAAAAGGTGTTGATAAAAATAATTTACAGGATTTGACAATATCTATTATGGAGTATGGGTTGATGCAACCGATTTGTGTCAGACAAATCTCGCCTTTTGAATATGAACTAATTGCGGGGGAGAGAAGATTAAATGCCTGCAAAAGCTTGGGAATGGCGTACATACCTGCTATTGTTATGAGTGTAGACCCTGTCGATAGTGCGATTTTAGCCTTGGTTGAAAATATTCAAAGAGAAAACCTGAACTATCTTGAAGAGGCAGAGGCTTACAGCAGAATAATAGATGAATACGAATTAACACAGGAGGAATTGGCGGACAAGATTGGGAAGAGCCAATCCAATGTTGCTAATAAAATACGGATATTGCGTTTGTCAGCAGAAATAAGGGAGTTGCTGACGGAGCATAGATTAACCGAGCGACACGCAAGGGCGTTGCTTAGAATTAGCAATGAAAAAACGCAGAAAAAAGCTATAGAGGTTATAGTGGAAAAGGGGCTTAATGTTGCAAAAACCGAAGAATTAATAGATAAACTTATACAGGCTAAAGGGAAAAAGCACATAGAACAAACGGTCTATTCCCGTGCTTTTGGAGATGTACGAATATTTAATAACACATTAAAACAAGCGGTAGAGATGATGAGGCGCAGTGGTATAGAGGCTAGAGCCAACAAGAAAGAGAGCGGGAATTATATTGAATATACAATTATAATTCCCAAGGGAGAAAATAATAAAGTATAAAACTATCTTAGTTGACTATCTCTGCGGGGATTATAGGAATGCCCGTGGCAGATAGCAATAGCCAAAGCATCAGCGGTATCATCGGGCTTGGGCACTTTTTCAAGGTTCAGCAGAAGTTTAACCATCTGCTGGACCTGTTGTTTATCTGCCCGCCCGTATCCTGCAACGGATTGTTTAACCTGAAGTGGAGTGTATTCAAAAATTGGGATGTTGCGGTTAAGGGCTGATAAAAGCAGAACACCTCTTGCCTGAGCTACATTTATGGCAGTTTTTTGGTTGCTGTTAAAAAACAATTCTTCAATTGCCATAAACTCAGGTTTATACAATTCTATAATTATATTTAATTCATCGTGAATTTTTTTAAACCTGTCAAACATATCCATGTTGGCATCTGTAGTAATTGCTCCATATGTAATAACTCTGAATTTGTTATTTTTATATTCTAAAATCCCATAGCCAATAATGGCATACCCGGGGTCTATGCCCAAAATAATCATTTTTTTACTCCTGTTTCTATAAAGATTTGTTAGATTTTTTTTGAAATACCCTTGCAAAACGCGACGGGGTATTATATAATAAACTTATTATATAATTAAGTATAACATAGTTTGGAGGAATTTACAATGGCAAAAGAGAAAGTTGTATTGGCATACTCCGGCGGGCTCGATACATCTATTATTATTCAATGGTTAATTGAAAATTATGGATATGAAGTAATTGCAGTTTGCGGAGATGTTGGTCAAGGTAAAGAAACAGAGGGTTTGGAAGAGCGCGCAAAGGCAAGTGGCGCATCTAAGCTGTATATAGAAGATTTGCGTGATGCATATGTTGAGGATTATATTTTCCCGACATTAAAAGCAGGCGCAGTATATGAGGGTAAATATCTTTTGGGCACATCACACGCTCGTCCTATTATTGCAAAGAGATTGGTTGAAATCGCAGAGCAAGAGGGCGCAGTTGCAATTTGCCACGGGGCAACAGGAAAAGGAAACGACCAGGTTCGTTTTGAGCTTACTATAAAAGCATTAGCGCCTCATCTTAAGATTATTGCGCCTTGGCGTATATGGGATATTAAATCCCGTGAAGATGCTGTTGATTATGCAGTAGCTCACGGAATTGAAATTCCTGTAACAAAGAAAGATTTATATTCAAGAGATAGAAATATCTGGCATATCAGTCATGAGGGTATGGATTTAGAGGACCCTGCAAATGAACCTCAGTTAGACAGTTTGCTTAAGCTTTCTGTTTCGCCTGAAAAGGCTCCTGATACACCAACATATTTAACAATTTCATTTGATAAAGGTGTTCCTGTTGCAATTGATGGTGAAAAGATGTCTGCGCGTGCTTTGGTTGAGAAGCTTAATGAGATTGGCGGGGCAAATGGAGTAGGTATTGCTGATATTGTTGAGGACCGTTTGGTTGGCATGAAATCAAGAGGCGTATACGAAACACCGGGTGGAACTATTCTTTATGCTGCTTTGCAGGAATTGGAATATCTCTGTCTTGACAGAGATGCTCAGGCGTTTAAGCGCCAGGCTGCGATTAAGTTCAGTGAATTGGTTTACGACGGAAAGTGGTTTACTCCTCTTCGTGCGGCTATTTCTGCTATGGTTGATTCGATGGAAGAAACTGTTACAGGAGATGTAAGAGTTAAGCTTTATAAAGGTAGTGTAACTCCTGCAGGAGCCAAATCTCCGTATTCTCTTTATAATGAGGAGATAGCAAGCTTTGGGGATAGCAAGGAGCTTTATAGCCATAAGGATGCAGAAGGTTTTATCAATTTGTTTGGTTTGCCACTGAAAGTCCGTGCTATGATGGAAAAAGA
>JAZNCG010000243.1:0-22808 GCA_045587405.1 Ructibacterium sp.
AATCTGTTATAGAAAAAGTTGGATATGCAGGGGTTGAATTGGATTATGGTAATTCCGACATAGACATAAGAGCGGAGCTGGATATAGATTTATATGATGAAGAAGACAGTAAAATTGCTTTGTCAGAAGCCCTTGAAAAGAGAATTAAGAAAAGCGCAGACAAAGCAGAAGTTACTTGCGAAGTATTAAGACTCCGTAAAACGCCTATAAAGGTTAAATTTGATAGTGATTTTCATGGTAAATATACTGTGTTGCCTGATTCTGTATTGATATATGGCGATGACCTTTTGACTGCGAGTATAAGGGAAATTGAGACGGAGTATGCCTCTACTGAAAAATTTAAGGAAAATGGCAAGGTTAAGCTTAAGTTGATTGTTCCTGAAGGGGTCAAGATTTTAGAAGATGTTAAAGAGGTCATTGTTACATTGGATAAATAGCCACATGTTTTATGATGGCGGAATGGAGAGTTATATGCAGATTGCAATTCATTCTATAAAAATGACGATTGAACATTCTAAAGAAGATGTTATTTTAGCCGCACAAGAAATTGTGCGGCTAAATTCTGTTTCGGCAAGTAATTTTAGAATATATAAAAAATCAATTGACGCAAGAAGAAAAAGTAATATTCATTATGTTTATACAGTATGTGCAGAAACAGAAGAGAAGCCAAGGTGCGATTCTAAAATAATTTCTCTTTTGACAGATGGTGCAGATTTAGAAATTCCTGACAAAAAGGTTTTGAAGGACAGACCTGTTGTTGTAGGAATGGGACCTTGCGGACTTTTTGCGGCTTATGTGCTTGCAAAATCAGGAAATCCACCTTTAGTAATTGAGCGTGGAGAGACGATAGAGGATAGACAAAAAACTATAGAATTATTTTGGAAGACAGGAAAGCTGAATGTCAATTCCAATGTGCAGTTTGGAGAAGGTGGTGCAGGTACTTTCTCTGATGGTAAGTTAAATACAAGGATTAGCGACCCAAGACAAAGATTTGTTTTAAAGACATTTGTTGATCATGGTGGGCCTGATGATATATTGTATAAGGCAAAGCCGCATATAGGAACAGATAGGCTAAGAGGAGTTGTTTCTTCTATGCGGGAAGAAATATTACGCCTTGGTGGAGAGATAAGGTTTAATACTGTTTTGACGGATATAAGATACGAGGCAAGTGGGATAAAAGAAATTGAGGTTAATTATTCCGAAAGTATACCGTGCTCACATTTGATATTGGCAATTGGTCACAGCAGCAGAGATACCTACGAAATGCTATATTCAAAGAAAATGATAATAGAGTCAAAGCCTTTTGCGGCAGGGGTAAGAGTTGAACATAAGCAAAGCTTTATAGATAAGGCTCAATACGGAAGATGTGATTTGGGGTTACCACCTGCAGATTATCGGTTGGTTTACAATGGCAAGGATAGGAGTTGTTACTCGTTTTGTATGTGTCCGGGAGGATATGTAGTTAATGCATCTTCGGAAGATGGAAAATTAGTTGTAAATGGAATGAGTGAATATATGCGAGATGGTGAAAATGCAAACAGTGCTTTAGTTGTATCTGTGCGACCTGAGGATTTTGCCAACAACTCGCCTCTTGGGGGAATAGAGTTTCAAAGAAAATATGAAACTCTGGCATATTTGACAGGTGGTGGCGGTGCTCCTGTTCAACAGATTGAAGATTTTATGAGAGATACTAAATCCGTGAAACTAAAAAATGTAAAACCGAGTTTTACAGGAAAATGGGAATTTGCTGATTTAAGAGATTGTTTGCCAAATTTTATTGTCAACACACTAAAGGATGGAATAAGTAGCTTTGAGAAGAAAATGCCGGGGTTTTATCAGGGTATTTTAACAGGAGTTGAGATGAGAACATCTGCTCCTGTGCGCATACTAAGAAATGAGAAGTTTGAGTCTGTGGGAATTCGCGGGATTTATCCCGGAGGTGAGGGTGCAGGCTATGCAGGTGGAATAGTAAGTGCGGCGGTTGATGGTATAAAGATTGCCCTAAGCATAGTTGATAAAGACTAATTTTTTAAAATAGAGAGAAAATAATGGGAAAGAGTTTAAAATATAACAGAACAAAAAGAGCGTGTTATTTTACATATGTTGCTATAAGAAATTGGGCGAACCGCATACTATATTCCCCGTAATGGGAACACTTGTTGTTATATACATTAAAAAGAATAAAAAGTTAAAAAAGGTTGTGGCAATTGCCACAACCTTTTTTGAGCTATAAAAGTTAGATATATTTCTTAACGATATCAGCCATTTGGTCAAGTTTGGATTCGATATCATATACCAGCTTTAATTGTGTTCTGGCTCTGTCAAGATTATGATTTTCGCGATGAATTTTAAAGTATGTGTCACCATTTATGTGATCTGCAAGAAATCTTATTCCGCATTCATAAGTCATTATCAACACAGAAAGAGGAAGTAATTCTATTTCCTTTTCGGTTAAGCAAGGAGCTAACTCCTCAAGAAAGCCCTTTGTGTATTGTTCAAATTTTTCAAGGTCGAACCAAATCTTATTTAAATCCTGCTCATCTTCAGTACCGCTTGATGCACCAAATCTAAGAGCATCACCAAAATCGTATAAAACTGAACCGGGCATAACTGTATCTAAATCAATAACGCAGATTGCCTCGTCCGTGTCTTTATCAAACAGAACATTATTGAGCTTTGTATCGTTATGGGTTACACGGGTAGGAACAGAGCCTTCTGCCATACAATCAACAATTACTGTTGCGTACTTGCTATAATCCAATGCGAAATCAACTTCAGTTTTAACGCTGTCTAATCTGCCTGATAAATTGTTTTGAATAGCATTATTAAGCTGGGCAACACGAGCTGGAGTGTAGTGGAATTCAACGATTGTTTCATACAATTTTTCAACAGGAAAATCATCAAGCATTCTCTGAAACTTACCAAACCCCTTAGCGGCATAATATAACTGTACAGGATTATCAGTAGTTTCATATGTAACTGTATCTTCGACGAATTCATACATTCTAAAGCAGTTTTCCTCATCGGCTTTATAATATATATCCCCGGAGTGAGTTTTAACTAAGTTTAAGGTTTCTCTTTTTGGATTTCCACCTTCTGCAATGATTTTCTTTCTCAGAAATTCTGTTACATTTGAGATGTTTTCCATAACCTCGTTTGGTTTTTTGAAGATATCAGTATTAATTCTTTGAAGAATAAAACGAGGTGAGGTTTCACATAAAAATGTATCATTGATATGTCCGTTGCCATAAGAATCAACATCGGTATTTACATCAAATTGCGCACATATATCCTTTGGATTATATTTCATCGTAAAATCCCTCCGAAACAAGTTTTTTCATTGCGTCCATAACCATTGGCTTGTCCTCTTTATAAGTTACTCCATACCATTTATCGGGAGTTGTAAGAACCTTAACTTTTACAAAACCATCTTTAATAAGGGTATCAACAAATCCGGGAATATAAAATTCGTCTTTCATAGTATCTGTAAGGTTAGATAAGAATTTGACAAACTCTTCATCAAGACGCTCAAAAATCTTATTGGTAAAACCCCACATATTCATAGAAACAGGAACATCTAATGGGATGCCGCTGTTTTTATCAAGGGATGTATGCTCAACAACAGCTGTTAAATATCCGTCAGTAACCTGACAAACACCTCTTGCAACAGTTCCGTTTTCTGTTAGAGTATTTCCAAGCTGATAACCTGCCATACAGAATTCGTCGCTTGTACATAAATGGTCATGGATGAGTTTGAAAGCAGTCGGACCATAATAATCATCAGCATTAATTATAGCAAATGGAGTTTTAATAATATCCTTTAAACAATATAAAACATGGGCGGTTCCCCAAGGCTTGGTTCTGCCGTCGGGAACGGAAAAACCTGTTGGAATATTTTCCATATCCTGAAAAACATATTCTACATCGACTTTGCTTTCCAATTTTTGCCCGACAACCTCTTTAAAGTCCTTTTCAATATCTCTGCGTATAACAAAGACAACTTTGTTAAAGCCCGCTTTAACAGCATCGTAAACGGAAAAATCCAAAATTATTTCTCCATTGGGACCAATGGGGTCAATTTGCTTTAAACCGCCATACCTACTGCCCATTCCGGCAGCCATAACAACCAATGTAGTTTCTTTATTCATTACAATCAACCTTTCTGTAACAGAGCAGCACCGATAGCGCCTGCATTATTTTTTAATTTTGAAATAGATATTTCAACATCGAAAGAAATTTTCTTCTTAAGAGGTTCTAACAATAAATCACCTGCGTTGGTAATACCGCCTGCAAGAACAATATTATCAGGGTCAAAAATATATATTATTCCAATAATGCCTGCTGCCAAATAGTCTGTGTATACATCCAAAACCTTTTGAGCAACAGGGCAATCTTCTTGGATTGCCGAGAAGAAAATTTTTCCGTTCATTTTATTATTTTCATTGTACTTTTTATTTAATATACTATCTGTGTTGGCTTGAGCGGCATCTGTTGCCATATTAACCAGCGCGCGAGCAGAAGCGTATTGCTCCCAGCAACCTTTTTCGCCACAACCACATTCTTTCCCGCCAACCTCGATGCACATATGACCAATCTCGCCTGCGGAACCTCTGCCCTCGTGAATTTTGCCATTTAAAACTATTCCGCCACCGATACCTGTTCCTAAAGAAACAAGAACGAGATTTTTAGATTTTTTGTCTGAACCACATATTGATTCCGCCAAGGCTGCACAGTTAGCATCGTTAGATACCCTGACCGAAACACATAGCTTTTCAGCAAGAATGTCGGCAAGAGGTGTATTGTTAAAAGGAAGATTCGCAGACTCAACAAGACCATTTCTTATCAAGCCCGGTGTTCCGACACCTATTGATGTAATCGAAAATTCCTTCATCAATTCTTTACTCTTGTCTACTATGGAATTAATCAAATTATCAAGATTATCCGAAATAGTTGGTATAAGGCTTTGGTGAATGAGCTCGTTGTTATTATCTATAATGCCAAACTTGATATCTGTTCCGCCGATGTCAATACCCATATATCCTTTTGAATATGCCGCTTTATCACAGATAATAGTAACATCAGAGTGAACCTTAAGCATAGAGGCAGGGGTTGCAGTTGTTATGTTATCTGTAAGCATTGATTCAATAGATGCGTATTTATTCGCACCGCTTGCCATCAAAATAATCTTCTTGGATTTAAGTATTGTTCCTATTCCCATTGTCATCGCCTTAGTGGGGACATCATCGGGATTATCAAAATTTTTCAAGTTTGCTTCTATTTTGTTTGGCAAAAGGTCGGTTAAATGAGTGGTAGAACTCAGGGTCTGGTTAGGTTCGTTAAAACCGATTCGCCCGTGTTGACCAATACCAAGAATTTGCAAATCTATACCATTATTTTCAGTGATTAATTTTTCATAATTTGCACACTCAGCTTTAACATCTTCGCATAAACCATTTAAAAAGTGTATGTTTTCGTTTTTGATATTTATATTTTTAAAAAACTTTTCATCCATAAAATACTGATAGCTTTGCTTATGGTCAGTTGGCAAACCATAGTATTCATTAAGATTAAATGTTTTAACATCTTTAAAATCTATTTCGTTATTTTTATTCATCTCAGAGAGAATTTCATATAGCCCGGCTGTTGTGTCGCCTGCTGAAAGACCTAACACACTATCGGATTTTTTGGATAGCTGTTCTGCTATCATTTTAGCAGCAACCTGAGACATCTCTTCGTAGTTATCGCATACAATAAGGTTCATTTAAGTTAAGCCACCTACCTTTCAGATTATTTGTTATATCCGTTTGGATTTTCGCTCTGCCATTTCCAGGCAGAAGCACACATTTCTTCTAAACCTCTTTTTGCGACGAAACCAAGTTCGTTTTTAGCTTTTTCGGGATTTGCATAGCAAACATCAATATCCCCCGGGCGACGAGCTTCGATTTTGTAGGGTAATTCTTTACCGCAAGCTTTACCGAATGCTTTAATCATATCAAGCACGCTGTAACCATTACCTGTTCCTAAGTTGTATTCTACAACACCAACTTTGTTACTGATTTTTTCAAGTGCCTTTAGATGTCCATCTGCCAAGTCAAGAACATGAATATAATCACGAACACCCGTTCCGTCAGGCGTGTTATAGTCATTGCCGAAAACATGAACAAATTCGCGCTTTCCGACAGCAACCTGCGCAACATATGGCAATAGATTGTTAGGAATACCTGCAGGGTCTTCTCCTATAAGTCCGCTGTCGTGCGCACCAACAGGATTGAAATAACGAAGAATAGCTATATCCCATTGGTTATCAGAAACATATAGATCTCTTAAAATTTCTTCAATCATAAGTTTTGTTCTGCCATATGGGTTTGTGCAAGAAAGCTCAAAATCCTCAGTAATCGGAACTGATTTTGGATTCCCATACACAGTAGCAGAGGAACTGAAAACTAATTTTTTAACATTATTGTTAGCCATAACCTGGCATAAAACAAGAGTGCTCCCAATGTTATTACTGTAATATTTTAAAGGAATTTGAACAGATTCGCCAACAGCTTTTAATCCGGCAAAGTGTATAACAGCATCAATTTTATTTTCATTGAATATTTTTTCCAATGTGCTTTTGTCAGCTACATCTGATTTGTAAAATTTTATTTTCTTACCTGTAATTTTTTCTACTCGTTTAAGAGATTCGTCGCAACTGTTGCAGAGGTTGTCAATAACAACAACATCGTAACCTGCTTCTAAAAGTTGGACACAGGTGTGGCTTCCTATATATCCTGCGCCACCGGTAACTAAAATGTTCATAAATATTTCCTCCATATCTTAAAGTATCTACCTCTTTAATAATATCATAGTATAGATAAAAGTATTTGCATAATATACAAAATATTTTACACTTTATGCAATATTTTATTGAGTAAGAAGTGGTAATATTGTAAAATGTGTATATATGTATTGACATTTAAAAAAAATAAAGGTATACTCTATGAAATAGATGTTTATAATAGAGAATAGGCTTAATTTCAGGAAGAAAGGTGGGAGAGAGGTGGCGAAGACAAAAGAAGGCTCTTCTGTGATTGCTCAGAACAAAAAAGCTTATCATGATTATTTTGTAGAAGAGGAATACGAATCAGGAATAGAACTTGTTGGGACGGAGGTTAAATCTATCCGTGGTGGCAGAGTTAATCTTAAGGATTGCTATGTTTCGTGTAAGACGGGGGAAGCTCTTTTAATCGGGATGCATATTAGTCCTTATGATTATGGCAATATTTTTAATCACGACCCTATGCGAACCCGCAGACTTCTTCTTCATAAAAAGGAAATTAATAAGCTTATAGGACTCACTCAGCAACAAGGATATACTCTTATACCTTTAAAACTGTATTTAAAAGGTCAATATGTAAAAATCAAAATTGGGCTGTGTCGAGGTAAAAAGGATTATGATAAAAGAGCCTCTATTGCAGAAAGAGATGCAAAAAGAAATATGAATCGTGTTATCAAGGAGCAGAACAGATGATTTAATATGGGGGTGTAAAGGTTTCGACGGGGTTGTAGAGACATGAGGAGCGAGCCGCAGTGGATACTGCGTTAAAAATCCAAACTTTAAATTAAACGCTAACAATAATGTAGCTTACGCTGCCTAAGCGCAGCATTGTCCACCCTGATTAACCGCGCTTCAGGTGTTGGGCATCAACAATAGCGGTGAACATGAGCAGGGAAAGCTTTGACCCTGCCACGCATTAATGAAGCTACCGAGGAATAAAGCTTGTTTATGGGCTTTATTTCAAGGGAAATTTGACCATAAACTACGCTCGTAGTTGCCTTGTGGGGATATTTCTTCGGACGGGGGTTCAATTCCGCCCACCTCCACCAAAAAAGAACTTTTGCCTATGGACAAATGTTCTTTTTTTTTACTTTTTACAAAAAAATTAAAAAAAAGCTTGCAATAGCTAAAATAGTATGATATACTTGTTTAGGTTTGGGTTTATTCTCAAATAAAATAAAATACGCACGCTTTATGATTGTCCGAAAAGTGCCGCACAACCCATGACGGTTTCAGGACGAGCTGACTAAAGCGGAGGAAAAAACTATGGAGGTGTTAAATCATGGGAGTTATTCAAATGAAGCAGTTGCTTGAAGCAGGTGTTCATTTCGGACACCAGACCCGTCGTTGGAATCCTAAAATGGCGGAGTACATTTTTACAGAGAGAAACGGAATCTATATTATAGATTTGCAGAAGACTGTAAAGAAAATCGAAGAGGCGTACTATTTTGTTCGTGATATTGCTGCAGAGGGCGGAAATGTTCTGTTTGTAGGAACAAAGAAACAGGCTCAGGATGCAATCCGTGAAGAGGCTGAAAGAACAGGTATGTACTTTGTAAACGCAAGATGGTTGGGTGGTATGCTCACCAACTTTAAGACAATCAAAAAGAGAATCGAGCGTCTTTATCAGTTAGAAAAGATGAACGAAGACGGAACAATGGCTCTTCTTCCTAAGAAGGAAGTTATCAAGTTAAACCTTGAGCAAGAGCGTCTTGAAAAGTTCTTAGGCGGCATCAAGGAAATGAAAGATATCCCTGCTGCACTTTTTGTTGTAGATCCAAGAAAAGAAAAGAATGCTATAGCAGAGGCTCACAAATTGGGTATTCCTGTTATTGCTATTGTTGATACAAACTGTGATCCTGAAGAAGCTGAATTCCCAATTCCTGGTAACGATGATGCAATCCGTGCGGTTAAATTGATTGTTTCTACAATTGGTAACGCTATTTTGGAAGGCAGACAGGGTGAACAATTTGAAGCTGAAACAGAGGTAACAGAAGAGGCTACAGAGGAAATTAGCCTTGATATGTTAGATGACTAATTTATTCCAATAGATATAGAGAAAGGAAGATTTATTATGGCATTTACAGCACAAGATGTTAAAAAGCTTAGAGAAATGACAAACTGTGGTATGATGGACTGTAAAAAAGCTTTAACAGAAACTGATGGCGATATGGACAAGGCGATTGAGTTTTTAAGAGAAAAAGGATTGGCAACTGCAGCTAAAAAAGCAGGCAGAATTGCATCCGAAGGTATGGTTGAGGCAGTTGTTTTCGATTGCTGTGGCGCAGGTGTTGCTGTTGAGGTTAACTCTGAAACAGACTTCGTTGCAAAGAACACTGATTTCCAGAAATTCGTTCATGATATTGCTTGCGTAATCGCTAAAGAAAATCCTGCTGATGTTGAGGCTCTTAAAGATATGAAAATTAACGATACTCAGACAGTTGGAGAAGCTTTAACAGAAAAGATTGCTACAATCGGCGAGAATATGAATATTCGTCGTTTTGAGCGTTTTGAAGGTATAAATCAGGCGTATATTCACGCTGGTGGCCGCATTGGTGTTTTAGTTAACTTTGAAGTTGCAGATGCTACAAAAGCGGAAGATGAAGCTTTCAAAACAATGGCAAAGGATGTTGCGATGCAGATTGCGGCAGTTATGCCTCAGTATGTTAGTGAAGCTGATGTTCCTGCTGATGTTGTTGAGCACGAAAAAGAAATCCTTAAAGCTCAGGCTCTTAATGAGGGTAAACCCGAAGCAATCGTTGATAAAATGGTTGTTGGTAGAATTAAGAAATTCTTTAAGGATATTTGTCTTGTTGACCAACCATTTGTTAAGGACCAGGATATTACAGTTGGTAAGTATATAGAAAATATTGCTAAAGAACTTGGCACAGAAATCAAAATTGCTAAGTTTGCTCGTCTTGAAAAAGGTGAGGGCCTTGAAAAGAAAGAAGAAAATTTTGCTGATGAAGTTGCTAAGATGATGGGTAACTAATTTAGAATACAGATTTAGTGCTTAATAGTGCGGTTTTCGTTTGAATTCCGCACTATTATTTTAATATATAGATATGTACATTTTTAATATGAGTGTTGCATATAAATTAATGTGAGTTGTATGAGGGGGAGAAAATATGAAAATAAAAATTTCTTGTATGGCATTGATTATAACAATAGTTATGTCCGTTTGTGGCTATGCAACGGAAAGCACTTTGCAAGAAGAAAGTATCAGAATCGATGCTCCTCATATTTTATCTGCTCAATCTGCAATTGTTGTAGAAAAGGATTCAAAACGCATTTTATTTGATAAAGATTCAGACTTAAAACTTCCTATGGCGAGCACAACAAAGATTATGACGGCATTGATTGCCATTGAAAATGGAGATTTAGACCAAAACATTCAAATATCGGGAACTGCATCAGGTATCGAGGGGTCGAGTATGTATTTAAAACCGGGAGAAATTATGACCCTTGAGGAACTGGTATATGGTTTGATGCTTGTATCCGGAAATGATGCGGCTGTAGCGATAGCTGAATATTTTGGCGGAATTGATGCATTTGTAAAATTAATGAATGATAAAGCAATTGAAATCGGTGCTGTTGATACTCATTTTACAAACCCTAATGGACTTCCGGATGATAATCATTATTCGACAGCCTATGATATGGCTTTAATAGCTATAAGATGTATGTCAAATCCGAAATTTGCAGAAATAGTTGCTTGTCCTAAAAAAGAAATTGCAGGATATGGCAAAGAGGTAGTTAGAGAATTGGTAAACCATAATAAATTATTGAGAATGTACGGAGGTTGTATTGGCATCAAAACTGGTTTTACAAAGGCAGCGGGAAGATGCTTGGTGTCTGCTGTGAACAAAAATGATATGACACTAATTTGCGTAACTCTTAATGCGAAGGATGATTGGAAAGATCATATGTTTTTATACGACAATGCATATGCGAAATATTCTATAAAGAATTTTGCCCCCAAAGATACATTTGCTGGTTATGTAGATGTAAAAAGAGCGCCTGTGGATGCGATGTCCATTTATGTGGGAGAGGATATTATATACCCAATTGCTGAGGGAGAACAATGTGAGGTTGAGTTTTCAATTGCGGATAGCATTGAAGCCCCGATTGAGAATGACTGCATTTCGGGAACGGCAAAATTAATCTTTGATGGAAATGTGGTCAAAGAAGTTAAACTTATTACAAAAGAAGAAGCTCCTGAACTGAGTTTTATGAATAAGTTTAAGTATTTTTTTAGAAATAATCTTAAAAAAATTTATAGCAAATGGATTACAATTATGAGTTGAAAGTGCGTTTGTCAAAAATTCACGAATAAGTAAAAAATATTTTTTATAAAACTTTCGACATTATTTATAAAAGATTAAACATTTTTTATAAATCAAAAATTATTTTACACCGCATTGTTAAGCCAAAAACAGAGCAAGTCAATTCAATTCCGTTACGGGATCTCAACAAAAAAATTATTCCACAGAAAATAAAGTTATAGGTATGCAAATAAAAGGTTGCAATTAAATTAAATTTAGGATATAATGAGATTGATTAGGCATTTTTTGCCTGAACAATCTTTTTTAATGTAAAAAATTAGAAGAAAGGAATTGATGTAGTTTGGTAAGACTCCAAAAATTTCTTGCAAGTTGCGGTGTTGCGTCCAGAAGAGGTGCTGAAGAACTGATAAAAAATGGCAGAGTTTCTGTGAATGGCAATATTGTTCGCGAAATGGGTGTACAAATTGACGAAGATAAAGATGTTGTCGAATTTGATGGGAATATCGTAAAGCCTGAAAAGAAAATGATATATATAATGCTTAATAAACCTGCAGGTTATGTTACAACAGTTTCTGATGATAAAGAAAGAGATACTGTAATGAGTCTTGTAGCAGACATTCCTGCACGAATTTATCCTGTTGGCAGATTAGACTATGATACTGAAGGTCTTCTGTTGATGACTAATGATGGTGATATAACTTATAAAATAACTCATCCCAAAAATAATGTAGAAAAGACATATGTTGCAGAAGTTACGGGAAATATAACTATGGATACAATTGTTAAACTCAGAAGAGGTGTTTATTTAGATGGAGTTAAGACAAGCCCTGCAAAGGTTGAGGTTGTTGGAGCGACTCAATTCGGGACAAGACTTGAAATTACTATACATGAAGGCAAAAATCGTCAGGTAAGGCGTATGTTTGAGGAAGTGGGATGTATAGTAAAAAGGCTGAAAAGAACAAAGGAAGCGGGTTTGGTTTTAGGACATGTTCCATTGGGAAGATGGCGAAAACTCACCGAATCCGAGATTAATATGCTAAAAAAAATCGGGACAGGTAAAAAGACTTCGGCGGCAGTAAGCAGGGAAAAATTTGCTAAAATTAGCAAGAATAACAATAAGTATAAAAATTCAAAACATTAATATATAAAGGAGGAAGCTTTAATGGCTAAGTTAGATGAATTGCAGCAACGCCGTTCGATTATAGAGCAAGGTGGCGGTGCTGATAAAATTAAAAAGCAACATGATAGTGGTAAAAAGACAGCAAGAGAGCGCATAAATATGCTTTTTGATGAGGGTAGTTTTATTGAGATTGATGCATTTGTAACTCATAGATGTAATGAATTTGATATGGCAGAAACCAAGGCACCGGGAGAGGGTGTTGTTGTTGGATATGGCACAGTTGACGGAAGACTTGTATATGCATATGCTCAAGATTTCACTGTAATTGGCGGTTCTTTGGGAGAGATGCATGCGGCAAAGATTTGTAAAGTTATGGATATGGCTGTAAAAATGGGTGCACCGATTATTGGAATAAACGATTCGGGCGGAGCTCGTATCCAGGAAGGAATTGATGCATTAAAAGGGTTTGGCGATATATTTTATCGCAACACACTTTCATCAGGTGTAATTCCACAGATTGCTGTTATAATGGGTCCATGTGCGGGCGGAGCGGTATATTCTCCTGCAATATGCGATTTTACATTTATGGTTGAAAAGACAAGTCAGATGTTTATTACAGGTCCATCTGTTGTTAAGTCTGTAACAGGTGAAGATGTAAGTTTTGATGAGCTTGGTGGGGCAACCACTCACGCGGCCAAAAGTGGTGTTGCTACAATGGCTTGCAATTCGGAAGAAGAATGCTTTGAAAGAGTTAAAGAACTTTTGGCGCTTTTACCGGCAAATAATATTGATGGTGTTCCAATTTATGAGTGTGATGATGATTTGAATCGTCTTTCTGAAAAACTTAGTACTTTGGTTCCGGAAGATGGGAACAAAGCTTATGATATTCGTGACATTATTACAGAGATTGCAGACTATGGTGAGTTTATGGAACTGTTTAAAGAATATGCACAGAATATAGTAACAGGATTTATTCGTTTAAATGGTTCAACTGTGGGCGTTGTTGCAAATCAGCCTAAGGTTATGGCAGGCTCTCTTGATTGTAATTCGTCTGATAAGGGAGCGCGTTTTGTTCGTTTCTGTGATAGTTTTAATATTCCTATTGTAACATTTACAGATGTTCCCGGATATTTACCCGGAGTTGCTCAGGAGCATAATGGCATAATAAGACATGGTGCAAAGCTTTTATATGCTTTTGCAGAAGCAACAGTTCCTAAGATAAATGTTATAGTCCGCAAAGCCTATGGTGGAGCTTATATAGCTATGAATAGTAAACATTTGGGCGCGGATATGGTATTTGCATGGCCGACAGCAGAAATTGCTGTTATGGGGCCTGCGGGTGCGGCTAATATTATTTTTCGTAAGGATATAGCAAGTGCTGAAGACCCAATTGCTGCTCGTCAGGAGAAGATTGATGAGTATGTTGAAAAATTTGCAAATCCATATATTGCGGCATCCAGAGGCTATGTTGATGATGTAATTGAACCTGATTCAACACGACCGAGATTAATTAGTGCTTTGGAGATG
Source organism: Ructibacterium sp. (assembly GCA_045587405.1). Lineage (GTDB taxonomy): Bacteria > Bacillota > Clostridia > Monoglobales > Monoglobaceae > Ructibacterium. Next base: position 13,754 of record JAZNCG010000243.1, read on the forward strand.
CTTATGGGTAAGCGTGAAACACGACTAAGTAAAAAACATGGAAATATTCCGCTCTAATTTAAATAGAAAGGAGAAATAATGATGGCGTTAGCTGGAACTTTAGGTGAAGGATTAAAGGTTACTGTAATTGGTATGGTTATTGTTTTTTTAGTATTGATAATATTGATGGTTGTATTAATGCTCATGAAAATCTTTTTCTATAAGCCTGATGGTGGAGTTTCTTCTAAAAAAGATGCAACTCAGAATGTTGAAGAAAAAACTGAAATTTTAAGTGAAGAAGTAAAAGAGGCTGCTGCAAATGACGAAGAATTAATTGCTGTTTTAACTGCGGCTGTTGCGGCAAGTCTTAATACATCGACATATAATTTAAAGATTAAGTCTTATAAGAGAATAATAAACATAGCCCCTGCATGGAATCAGGCAGGAGTTAGAGATGTAATTGATACAAGGTTTTAAGGAGGATAAAATAATGAGAAAATTTATAATTAATGTAAATGGAAATTCATATGAAGTAGAGGTAGAGGAGGTTAGCGGAGGAACTTCTGCGGCTCCTGTTACGAGAACAGCAGCACCTACACCCGTTGCAGCGCCTGCGCCTAAAGTGAAACCTGCAGCTGCTCCTGCCGGTGCAACAAATGTAGCGGCTCCAATGCCGGGTAATATTGTTGCAGTTAAGGTTAAAGTTGGGGATACAGTTAACGAGGGTGATGTTCTTTGTGTATTGGAAGCTATGAAGATGGAGAACGAGATTATAGCTCCTAAAGCCGGTCAAGTTGTTGCTGTAAACGCAACCCAAGGAAGCTCAGTTAATACAGGCGACATATTGGTTTCTTTGGGTTAATCCCTTGAATTTTTATATATTAAATGAAAGGGTGATTTTGTGTTTCAGAGTTTTATTGATTTTTTAAGCAGCACAGGTATTGCTGCTTTGATAGAAAATGCAAAGATGGTGTTTTCAAATGGTAGTTCAGGATTTGAACAGATAATAGGTGTTATAGGCACACCCCTTATGATTATTATCGCTTGTGTTTTGCTTTATCTTGCTATCGTTAAAGAGTTCGAACCATTACTTTTGTTACCAATCGCATTTGGTATGCTTTTGTCAAATTTGCCGATGTTTTCAAATTCAAGTGCTATAATGATGCACCCCGAGTTCTTTACAGATCCAAGCTATCTTATAGATGGTCATTTAGATATGCAGAGAATATTCTCCGAGGGTGGACTTTTGGATATGTTGTATCTAGGTGTTAAACTTGGTATCTATCCACCGCTTATATTCTTAGGTATAGGTGTTATGACGGATTTTGGTCCGCTTATTGCAAACCCGAAGAGTATTCTTTTGGGTGCTGCGGCACAGTTTGGTGTGTTCTTTACATTCCTTGGTGCATTGATTTTGAGTGCCTTGATACCTGGTATTAACTTTGGGGTTAAAGAGGCAGCATCAATTGGTATTATTGGTGGCGCAGATGGTCCTACTGCTATATATGTTACGAAAACATTGGCGCCTGCGTTGCTTCCTGCAATTGCTGTTGCGGCGTATTCTTATATGGCTTTAATTCCTGTTATTCAACCTCCTATTATGAAGTTGATTACAACAAAGAAAGAGCGCCAGATTGTTATGGAACAGCTTCGCCCTGTTAGTAAGACAGAAAAGATTTTGTTCCCGGTTATTGTTACAATCGTTGTTGGATTGATTGTTCCTGATGCTGTTTCTTTGGTTGGATGTCTGATGCTCGGTAACCTTGCAAAAGAGAGTGGAGTTGTAGACAGACTTTCTAAAACTGCTCAAAACGGACTTATGAATACAATTACAATCTTCTTAGGTTTGACGGTAGGTGCTACAGCTAAGGCGGAAACCTTCTTGAGCGCAGAAACATTAGGTATTATTGCTCTTGGATTAATTGCATTCTGCTTTAGTACAGCTAGCGGACTGTTGCTTGGTAAGATTATGTGTAAATTAACAGGCGGCAAGGTTAATCCGCTGATAGGTTCTGCGGGCGTATCTGCTGTTCCAATGGCTGCTCGTGTATCTCAGGTAGTGGGACAGAAAGAGAATCCATCTAACTTCTTGCTTATGCATGCTATGGGACCGAATGTTGCAGGTGTTATAGGCAGTGCTGTTGCAGCAGGTGTATTCTTGTCTATGTTCGCATAAAATAAAAAATGAAAGGAGTTTAAATACTATGGCAAAAGTAGGTATTACAGAAACTATTTGTCGCGATGCACATCAGTCTTTGATTGCAACGCGTATGACAACAGAAGAATTACTTCCGGCGTTACCCCTTATGGATAAGGTTGGATATCATGCCCTTGAAGTATGGGGTGGGGCTACATTTGATTCTTGCCTTCGTTTCCTCAACGAAGACCCTTGGGAAAGATTGCGTAAGATTAGAGCGGCAGCTCCTAATTCTAAATTACAGATGCTTTTCCGCGGACAGAATGTTTTGGGATATCGCCACTATGCAGATGATGTAGTTGAATATTTTGTTCAAAAGTCTATTGCAAATGGTATTAATATAATTCGTATATTTGATGCGCTTAACGATGTTCGTAACCTTCAGACAGCAATTAACGCAACCAAAAAAGAAGGTGGACATGTTCAGGCGGCTATTTCATACACAATAAGCCCTGTTCATAATAACGAGTTTTTTGTTAAGCTTGCAAAGGAATACGAATCTTGTGGTGCTGATTCTATATGCATTAAGGATATGGCAGGCTTGCTGACTCCGTATAACGCGTATGATTTAGTTAAAGCTCTTAAAGGTGCTGTTAAAATTCCAATAGAATTGCATACTCACTATACAAGTGGAGTAGCTTCAATGACATATCTTAAAGCGATTGAGGCTGGGGTAGATATAGTGGATTGTGCCTTATCGCCTATGGCGTTGGGAACATCTCAGCCTCCGACAGAGCCTTTGGTTGCAACCTTAGAGGGTACTGAATATGATACGGGAATTAATCTTGAAGCTTTAACAGAGATTGCAGATTATTTTAAACCACTGAGAGAAAAGTATCTCGAAAGCGGTCTTATGAGCACAAAGATTATGGGTGTTGACATCAACACATTAAAATATCAGGTTCCGGGCGGAATGCTTTCAAACCTTGTATCACAGTTGAAACAACAGGGGAAAGAAGATAAACTGGAAGAAGTTTTAAAAGAGGTTCCTCGTGTGCGCGAAGATTTGGGATATCTTCCTTTGGTTACTCCTACAAGTCAGATTGTTGGAACTCAAGCGGTTCTTAATGTTCTTATGGGAGAGCGTTATAAAATGGTTACAAAGGAAACTAAGGGCATTTGCAGAGGTGAATATGGTCGCACTCCTGTTCCAATTAAGGATGAATTCCGTAAACAGATAATTGGAGATGAGGAAGCGATTGAATGCCGTCCTGCTGACCTTATTAAGCCTGAACTTGAAAAGCTTAAAAAGGAATGTTCTGAATGGATTGAACAGCCGGAGGATGTATTATCCTATGCGTTATTTGATCAGGTTGCTGTTAAGTTTTTTGAACAGCGTCGTGCTGAAAAGTATAAAATAGATAAAGATTTGGTAGATATGGATACCAAAACTCATTATATTTAAAAAGCTTTGGGGCTGCAAGAAAACATTGTGTTTTTTGTAGTCCTTTGTAATTAAAATTTATTTTATAATGAAGAGGTGAGGCTTTTGGAAAAATTGAGAATAGATATTAAATCAATAGCTATATATGGTTTGTTTGTTGCATTGATTGCAATAGGAGGATTTATAAAAATTCCACTTCCGATTATTCCGATAACCTTGCAAAGTTTTATTGTGATTTTATCTGCATTGATTTTAGGTGGTAAAAAAGGAGCGTTCTGCTGTTTATTGTATTTGTTAATCGGACTTTTTGGCTTGCCGATATTTGCTCAGGGGGGTGGCTTTTTTTATGTGCTTAAGCCTTCTTTTGGGTATTTGGTTGGCTTTGTTTTAGGTGCGTTTGTAACAGGGTATATAGCAGAAAACACCATCTCTAAAACTAAAAAGATGTTTGGGGCATTTGTTGGATTGGCTGTAATATATTTATTCGGAACTTTGTATTGCTTTATTATATATAAATTTTATATGAAGGTATCTGTAGATGTTCTTGTTCTTTTGAGTAGTTGTATATTTTTTACTCTTCCTGTAGATATTGCATTGAATATTTTAAGCGTTGTTATTTCAGAGAGAGTGAACACAAGCTTATCTAAAATGTAAATAAAGCGTGGAATACATTTTCGCTACAGGCAGATAAGAAAGTATTGCCCTAAAAAGCAGCTTTTGACGAACTAAGAATCAAAAAAGCCCGAAACACGACAGTATTTCGGACTTTTTTATTGCTGTATCAAGCAAAAAGATAGTTTCAAAACCAATGCTGCATTATGTATTTGTGGGGAAAAGCCCCCTTTATTTAATATGTTAATCTTCAAAATAAATCCATCCATAATCACCGGGTACTACATTTGGTTTACCAAGTGTTACGACAGGATTATCTTCGGTACACCATGAAGACATGTGTTTGGTTTTAGTGTTAAATTTAATTTTAAAAGGACGATTTTCTTCAAGCCCAATATCTGAACGATTGATTTTTATAAGGAGATGTGTTCCTTTATCGGGGATAGAAGTAACTTGATATTTATTTAACTCTTTTTCAACTCTATCACCAAAAATACAATAATTCCATAAATTTACAGAAGTTGAGTTTTTCGTACCACCAAAACCAAATTCTATATCAGGATTTGGCCATAACAATCTGAACTCAGGAGAAACATTAAATAAAGAATCAACTGTATCGTATAGCTCTATATATAAATTTTCTGCATCATATGACATTTTAAATTTAGTGTCGTATTCTTCATCAATACTTTCCCACTGAGCATTAGCAATATCACCTTTTTTCATTGTATAACGCTTAATCTCGTCATAATCTTCAATGCCATCGTAATATTCCAAAGGGGTTAAGCCATTTTTAATTCGTTCTCTGATTTCAGGGAATTCTGTTTCGAGTAATTCCTTTAATGAAGAAATTCTGTCCTTGAGTTTTTCAGGGAAAAACTTAAAGCCTTCGCCTTCGGAGTGGTAACCTAATCTGTTGTCATTTTCGCATAGGCTTATCATGGCGGTACTGTTATCAATTTCCTCATTAACAAGTTCTTGCATACGAGTCATAAGTTCTGTTGCATCACCAATCTTAAGACCGAGCTTTTCTCTTAGCATATAAAACTCAATTATATTTTTCCCCGATGCAATAAGAAGGTCAAGAGTTTTAGCAATTGAGATTTGTTCAGTTGCATCATTTGATGATGAATTTATGTTTGAAAGTATCTCTATACCTTGACGCCAGTATTTTTTCATTTCACCTAAAAGCGTATAAACTTCATCAATATCGTGTCCTGAAAGCATCGATTCGCCAATCCTATCTCCATCAACTGGGTCTAAGGTTTGCCAAGTTCTGGGTAATTGGAAATTTTTAGGCTTAAGAGCAAGCTTCCAAACAACACTGTCATGCATAGGACCATAATAACTAAACATTATATTCATAGGATAGTTCTTATAACCTTTTTCAAATTCATCCCATGCTGAAGCAATTTTTTCGGCTTGGGTATTTCCCCAATATATACCTGCAAGATGCTTTAAAAATGCTTTTTTATCTTCAAATTTATCAATAAATGAAAGTTCTCCTGCGGCTTTACTCATCATTGACGGGTAGTTACCAAAATACCAGCATTGCATCATTCCTTCAACATTGTATTCCCGCGCACCTGCATACTTTTCATATAAAATTCCTGGTACAGGAATGTAGGGAACACTTGCAATTTCGTGAGAACAACAAGCTTGAATTTTTGCGAACATATGTTTATTGTGTTTTTTTGCCTCTGCAGCAGTTATTTTGAATAAATCAGATGGACCTACATAAGACAGCCAATAATCAACGCATTGTCGTACTTTGCCTAATTGTTCTTCGTAACCCATATCGTCGAAATTCTGCATCAACATCATATTATCAGGAGATTTTCTGACATATTCTCGTATATCATCATAATCCCATATTCTATGTCCGTATGTCCAGCTTATTGTTTCGAAATCAGGATTTTTTTCTTTAAAGCCTGCAAATAAAGATTCTGCTGATGTGGCGAGAACTTCTCCGGGTGACATCTTTGAACATATAGGACAATTACAGTTTTTATAGTGACTCGCACAATTAGTCATTCGTTCACCATATGTTATACATATATAACCTTTTAATTTTGGAGCAAGCTCTAATAATGTTGTACCTGCTTCGTGCAAGTATTGCTTTCCAAGAGGCGAATTAGCACAAGCGGTATACACATTTTGACCAATTGAAATATCATCATATATCTCAGAACTTCCGACTAATCCGGGATATTTGTTCTTCATTTCCTCGTTAAGCCATACAGGTTCCATGGCAAAAATGTATACTCCTATGCCATATTTAGCACATTTTTCTATTGTGCGATTAAGTTTTGCTATTCTTTTTTCATGTCCAACACCATTTTCTTTAATGATGGAAGATGGCATTAAATCGGCAAAACGAGTGTATACCCACACGCCATTTGTTCCGTCGTGCATAAGACGATTAAGGTATTCATCAGGATAATAATCTATATCATCCGATAATTCATCACCAAACTTTGGCGCACGATTTATCGGACTGAAAAAACAACGCGTTATTCTTGAACGGATAATAGGTTTTTTAGAAATTACACCTTCTTCTAAAAAAGCACCTTCTCGGCGTCTGAGCTCATCTTCAAGATATATAATACCTCGGCGAATACCCTCGGTATCATTAGCTATAATCTTTATTTTATCATTCTCTATAATTAATTTATAAGCTTCGAAACACTCTGTATCACCTTTATCAAGATAGATAGGAAAACGATTTCCTCCAATTTCATATACCTTTAAGAAATTGTTAAAATCAGCATAAATTGTTTCTAATAATTCATTCGGGTCATCAGCAAATTTGTTGGCAATATATAATCCTGATACATCAATTTCGGATTGAGATTTTTCTTTTTTACCAAAATATTCAGGCTTTTCCTGATGAAGGGGTTTTTTTAGGTCTTCGATAAAAGAGAGGGGTGGTTGGTTAGAAAAAAATGGATCAACTTTAACTGTACGCTTCATTTTTTACATCTCCTTGAATGAAATAATATTAGTTCTACAATTCTATCATATTGCATTTTTAAAAGCAATACATATAACATAATTGTAATATTCAAATTTAATAGAAACTTTTTAACAGAGTAGCTACATAATGTTATTTACCCCATAAAATATCTGCTACAGCTATGTCGTAGCCTAAAAGCTCTGCTACCATCTGTACAGGTATATAAAGCTCATCCTTATACATTATTATGTTTCCGTCAACGGTCTTTCCTCCGTATTGAGAACGAAGCTTTTTCCCAAGTCCGTTTACAAGAATTGATTGCATATCGCTGAAAGTCAGGACAGTAATTGAATCGGTTTTGTTTGGCCAAGTCTGACTTATCGTTTCGTTCTCGGTATATTCGCCCAAAACAATATTTTGAGATTCATCATAGGTAAATTCAAACATATTATTGTTTATGCACCAGCTACCATTAAATATCTCTGCAAACGCATCGAAGGTTATATAATTAGAAGATGTACCGTTTACCAAGGCTTTAATCGGACCGTTAATAATGTGTCGGGTTTCATCAAATTTTGTGTAGTCTTTTGCAAGCACAATCCTTACATTTGCATCTATTGCGAAGTTAATCCATGAATTATAGTTTTCTTTTGAGGTTATTGTTCCAAGAGGTGTTGTGTATTCAATGTCCTTTTTGGCTACATCGTAAATTCGTAAAAGAGTAACAATAGATTGCTCGGCTGTATAAATATCTTTAGGAGCAAAATTATTGTTGCCAATGCCAATCATAAAACCAAGATTGCTTATAATTTGAATAGAGGAGGAAGCCCAATCGGAAACCTGGTCTATATCGTTGTATTCAAAATACATTTCAGTAGCTTCCATAGGTATAAACTTATTTATCATACGCACAATAATGGTTGCGGCCTCTTCTCTTGTCAAAAAATCTTTTGGCGCAAATTCTGTTTCAGATTTTCCGTTTATAATGCCAACCTTATTAAGAACTTTAACCTTGTGATTATCGGTGTCTATAAACTTGCTTTCGGAATCGTCAGTTGTTATTCCACCATAAGTCAGCATAATCAAACTGAATATAAGTTCGCAAAAATCCTCACGATTAATAGGAGTGGTGTAGTTATATTCTTGTGTGTTGTCGGTCAGACCAATTTCCCAGGCTCTTATAATATCATCTTTTGCCCAATCAGATGGATTATGAAGTGTTATATGTCTTAAATCACCATAGATAATTGGCATAAAATAGTTAAAATCGTCTTGTGGCAATTCTGATAACTCATTTTTTATTAATAGTTCAGAGATTTTCCCATTATTATGAGCGGTATGAATAACTTCTTCTATTTTATCTCGTAGTTCTTTTTTGTCATTTTTAACAGCAATACTGTAAGACTCGATATCTTCACCATTTTCGTAAACTCTGTTTACAGATAAATATGCATTAGTCCATTCTAAAAGCGTATCTTTTTCGCTTGTTCTTACAAGCATAGAAATTGCAACATCTGCTTTCCCTGAAATTACAGTATTTAAAATATCTTTATATTCTACATCTATATATTCAATTTCATAGCCAAGCTCACTTCCTATATAGTTCATAAAATCAATATCAAAACCTGCAAGCTGATTGTTTTCGTCGTAATACTCAAAGGGCTTAAAATCTGTGCTGATTGCAACCTTGAGAACTTTTTTAGGCCCATCAATGCCATCGGCAAATACAGGTGCAGAAAGTGACAGAATCATAATAATCAATAAAACAATTGACAATATTTTTTTCATTTATTTCGCCTCCTATTTAATATATTCAGACAAAAAATGCACCTTGCCCGTATCTGCTTCTACATAAAAGTTTCCGTGTCTTTCAGGGGAGCTGCAAGCGAAGAAGATGTTGTTTTTTACAGCACCGACCTTTATATCG
>JAZNCG010000244.1:0-5454 GCA_045587405.1 Ructibacterium sp.
CTTTCTTTTTTCTCATATTTTTCGATTTCAGCCTCTTTCTTATCGTCTTTGTCCACATCCTCACGATAGCTGTAAACCTTTCTTCGTAGAGAATCAATATCCCTAGATATATCATAGTATTTGTAATTTTCAGGAATTTCTTCAAGAAAGGCCTTTGCCGAATCAATATCTTTTAATAGAAATGCTTCTTTTGCATTCAAATATCCCGAAACAATACTTGCCGCAGTTGCTGATTGTTCATCTCCGTTTTCCGCTGCAAGGCGGAAGTTCTCAAGAGCTTTTTTATAATCTCCTTTTTCAACCGCCTCATAGCCAATATCAAAATAATCTACTTCATCTTTTCCAAAGCAACCTGATAAAAAACTAACGGATAACGCCAAAATTAACATTGAACATACAAACTTTTTCATTATTCAATTGCTCCCTCTTCACTTATGGTAGGCTCATCCCTTACTGTTGACACTTCATCGGTTGACTCATCTTCTTTTGCCACAGATGCAACAGATACAACATCAACGCCATCTCCAAGTCGCATAAGGCGAACACCTTTGGTCACTCTTCCGTATGTGCTTATATCTTCCGTATCCATTCTTATAATAACACCTTCTGAAGTTATTAAGATTAAATCATCTTGAGAAGAAACAATTTCCATGCCGGCAACCTTACCCGTGACATCACTTATTTTATATGTAGTAGTTCCTTTTCCACCTCTTGTCTGACACTTGTATTCACTAAGTTCAGTCTTTTTACCATAACCCTTTTCGCTGACAACAAGAAGCTTGCAATCCTCCTTAAAGATATCCATTGAAACAACATAGTCATCACCACTTAGCATTATACCGCGCACACCCCTGGAAACACGGCCCATAACACGAACATCTTGTTCGTTAAATCTAATCATCTTACCTTGATTGCTGGCAATAAATATATCGTTCTGCCCATCAGTAAGTTTAACTCTTATCAACTGATCATTTTCATCAAGACGGATAGCAATTTTACCACCTCTCGGAATATTCTGATACTCAAGAATATCAGATTTTTTAACAACACCATTTCGTGTACACATTGTTAAGTACTTTCCGTCTTCGTATTCTTTTAACGAAATAACCGCAGAAATTTTTTCATTTGCTTCAAGAGGCAAAAGATTGACAACAGGTGTTCCTTTTGCAGTTCTTCCTGCTTCAGGAATTTCATAGGCTTTCAATCTATACACTTTACCTGTGTTTGTAAAGAACATAAGATACGCATGTGTTGACGCAACAAACATCTCGGATACAAAATCCTCTTCTTTAGTTTGCATTCCAATTATACCTTTTCCGCCACGCTTTTGGTTTCTATAAGTATCAACAGGCAAACGCTTGATATATCCCTGATGAGTTAATGTTATAACATTATCCTCTTCCTCAATCAAATCTTCAATATCAATATCATCAACAGCAGGTTCAATTGAGGTTCTTCTCGGGTCACCAAATTTATTTTTTATTTCTGTTATTTCTTCTTTTAAAATATCAAGAACCATCTGCTCATTATTCAAAACCATACTCAGATGTTCTATCAAAGATTTTACATCCTCATATTCCTTTTCAATTTTTTCACGCTCCATACCCGCAAGACGAGCAAGACGCATATCAAGTATTGATTGTGCCTGAATATCACTGAAACCAAATCTGTCAATTAATTTTTCCTTTGCATCGTTATAGCTGTTCCTGATAATGCTTATAACTTCATCAATGTTATCAAGGGCAACATTTAAGCCTTCAAGGATATGAGCCCTTGCCTCAGCCTTTTTCTTGTCAAAAATAGTTCTGCGAGTTATAACATCTTTCTGGAAATCAACATAATTGACCAAAACTTCTTTCAAGTTAAGAACCTTAGGATCTGTTTGATTAACTAAAGCAAGCATAATAACACTGAAACTATCTTCAAGTTGAGTATATTTATAAAGCTGATTTAAAACAATTGTTCCGTTAGCATCTCTCTTTAACTCAATAACAATTCTCATACCATCACGGTCTGATTCATCACGAAGGTCAGATATTCCCTCTACACGCTTGTCGTGAACAAGCTCAGCAATTTTTTCAATCAAACGAGCTTTGTTTACGCCATATGGAATTTCGGAAACAATAATTCTTTGTCTGTTCTCCTTCCAATCTTCAATCTCAGCTCTGGCTCTTACTCTTATTTTCCCACGACCTGTATGATACGCAGCTCTTATTCCGCTATATCCCATAATCTGTGCACCCGTTGGAAAATCAGGCCCCGGTATAAAATTAATCAATTCATCAATCGAAATTTCAGGGTCATCTATTAATGCAACAATTCCATCAATTACCTCGGATAAATTATGGGGCGGTATATTAGTTGCCATACCAACCGCAATACCATTTGAACCATTAACTAAAAGATGCGGGAAACGAGATGGCAAAACAATAGGTTCTTTACGACTTTCGTCGAAATTAGGCATAAAATCAACAGTTTCTTTTTCTATATCCGTCAACATATTCAAGGACAACTTAGACATTCTGGCTTCTGTATAACGATAGGCAGCAGCACCATCGCCATCAATAGAGCCAAAGTTACCATGGCCATCAATAGTTGGGTAACGCAAAGAAAAATCCTGCGCCATACGAACCATTGCATCGTAAACAGACGCATCACCATGGGGATGATATCTACCCAACACATTACCAACAGTAGTAGCACATTTTCTATATGCCTTATCAGGAGTAATACCATCTTCATACATAGCATATAAAATTCTACGATGTACTGGTTTGAGTCCATCCCTTACATCAGGTAACGCACGCCCAACAATAACAGACATCGCATAATCGATGTATGATTTTTTCATTTCACTGTTTATCTCAACAGGAATAACCTTTAATTTTGAAGTATCAAATAATTCCTCCATAATCATATCTCCTATTCTTAATTTTACTCTGTAAGCAACTTCTATCTACCTTTATTATTCGCCACTAATTTCATATTTCCTTTTTTTAGCTAAAATTTTTATGCTTTTTTTTAATTTTCAATCCTTTTTTTGAGATTTGCAAAAAAAGGATTGAAAAAATAAGATTTTGCTCTCTTATTTCTTCAATCCTAAAATTTAGCTAATATTAAATTGTTATAACTATGACTTGGCGTAAACTGGTTTAGAAACTTTCAAATTTGATGAACTTTGTCCAACATATGGAATTGTGCCAAGTACAGGGAACCCAAAAAGTCTCTCTACCTCATCAGCGCGTTTCAAAGTATCATCCAGTAAATCGACAACAAATATAAATGCACAAGCTATAACAAACCCAAGTATAAACCCAATTAAAGTATTTTTAGGAATACTTGGCGAATCCGGAGAAACAGGCACCTCAGCTTTATCGATAGTAACAGCGCTACCTGCAACGACAACTCTTGCAATTTCCTCAGGAGCAAGTTTTAATATAGAATTAACTATATCTGTTGCAACCTCAGGGTCTTTATGCGATACTCTGATATTCAATATACCTGTATCTTCCACATTACTAATAGATGTCATAGCTTTCAGCTGCAAATAATTATATCCCAATCTACTTTCTTCTTCAACACCTTTAAAAAATGAATTACTGCTCAAAATATGTCCATAAGTTATTGCTAACTCTCTTGATAATACAACATCACTAACCGTTGTATCTTTTTTATTTACAGTATCATTTACAGATGCTACATCGCCTGTAACATAAAGGGTTCCTGATGAAACATACACAGGCTCAATAAAAAACTTAGTTATAAAAAATGCACCAATCGTAAATACTAACGAACAAATCAAAATTATAGGCCACTTAGGCAATAAAATTGATATAATTCGGTTAATGTTAAATTCTTCGTTCATTTATATCATTCCTCTCAGTTAAATGCTCTGATTGCATAATACTTTGTTGCGTCAATAATAACATCAATGACATATTGTCCTGTAGAAATATCAACTATAAAAGAATCACCATAATACGGCTTATCAAAAATGTTCTTGGAAAGAATTTGATTTAATGATAAGTTTTCAGGGTTTTCTTTAATATCAAGTTTAACACGCAATACAGTTTCATCATCATTACCTGCAATTAATGATGGCCAGAGAGTCCACTCCGCTTTGACAGATTCAGGGAAAGTCTTTGAAATACCTGATAAAAATGCATTAAATGAGATATAATATCTTCTTGCAAATTCAAAATAATCAACAGGCTTTGCCCCTGCAAGTAATGGAGTTTCATATAGTTCAGCAGGAATTTCATTGATAATATATGGGTAATCAGACGCATTACTCGGCCAATATCCGTTTGTTTTCAATAATCTTGTCTGACGGGTTTCCTGTCCATATGCGTAGCTGAGACCAATCATTTCATCAAGCTGTGTTAAAACACAAGCAACATCCTTCATTGTAGCATCTGCAGTTGGATTAATTTTATCCTCTGCTGTAAAAAATACTTCATTATATCTTGCAAATTCCAAACCGAATTTCTGTATATTCGACAGAGAATCGACATTACAATCAGAATACATTTTACCTGCTTTAAAAGGTATATTTCCTGTAGCTTGAAGCATGGAATAATATCCTAACAAAGCAACCATATCAAATCTGTTTGCAGTTTTATTCATATATTCTGCATTTGCCTTATCAAGACCTAAACAGCCTTCTGCAACATACTGAATATCGTTTGCATATTCCCCTTCAAAATTAGGTTTTTCTCTCATGCCATAATAATCAGGGGTTGCATCGTTACTGACAATTTGTACAGCGAGTCTTGCAAGCTGACCATTAGTTAAAGTAGCATCGGGATTATATTCAATATCTAAAGGCATTGAATCCCAAACTCTTTTAAAAATTACAGGGTCTACTGTCGAAATGAAATTATTAGTAGTAAGCGTTCCTTCTGCTCTTACAATCATAGTAGCAGCTTCTGCTCTGGTTAATCCATCGCTCAGTCTTAAATTAAGACCATCGTCACCCTTCATAACCCCCATTGTATAAGCCCAAGCAACAGCTTTTGGATTGTCGCTACCTTTGGTAACAGCTCCTGATGCAATTTTTTCGGGCTTTCCCGCTCTTTCCCATAATGTAGTAGCAGCATAATCTCTTGTTGCGAGCTCATCAGGATTGGAAACATCGTCAAGGTTTCCACCTGACATTTTTACAAACTGCCAACGAGTAACCATTTCATCGGGTTTAAAAGTTCCGTCGGGAAACCCGTTTACTCTTCCATCACTAACCATTTTTTCTACTGCAGAATACGCCCAATTACCCTCATTTAAATCGGGAAAAGTAGCCGCAAAAACAGATGTAGAAATCAATGTAATACAAAGTAACAATGCAATACTTATTTTTTTCATAGATTTAACTCCTTTATAACAGTTTCAACTGCATCATAAGAAATATTACAGCTAAGCTTATAAACAGGAACTCTTTCTATAAGCTCTGTACATAAA
>JAZNCG010000245.1:0-8127 GCA_045587405.1 Ructibacterium sp.
ATCACAAAATTCTTTAGCCGCCGTAAGTCCTGCCACTAATGCATTTTGATGCCCTACATTTTTGGAAAGCTTTATACCTTCAATCCTCTTGTTATTACAAGCAGAATCAATGATAATTTCCCATGTTCTGTCCCGACTTCCGTCATCTACAAAAAGAATTTTGCTGTTTGCAGATATTAAATTATTTTCAAGCATTTTATCAGAAATCTCATTAAGTCGTTTTATGCTTTCTGCCAAAACCTCTTCTTCGTTATAACAAGGCACAACAATATACAACACTGTATCTTTCATTTTTATACCACCTATATAGAAACAAAGCTGTTTCACTTTTGTGAAACAGCTTTTATCTTTTAAAATAATTATTCAGCAGGAGCCTCTTCTGTTGCAGGAGCTTCCTCAGCAGGAGCTTCCTCAGCAGGAGCTTCTTCGGCAGGAGCTTCCTCAGCAGGAGCTTCTTCGGCAGGAGCCTCTTCTGTTGCAGGAGCTTCTTCGGCAGGAGCCTCTTCTGTTGCAGGAGCTTCCTCAGCAGGAGCTTCCTCTGTTGTAGGAGCTTCCTCTGCAGGAGCGGCGTTTGTGCTGTTATAATCTTTAATTGATAAAGCTGCTAACAATATAGAAGATACAACAAACAAAATTGCTACAACAGCCGTGAATTTTTTAAGCATAGCACCAACTGTTCTTCCTTTGTTTTTACCAAAAAAGGTTTCTGCACCACCTGCAATTGCCCCGGACAAACCTTGCTGCTTTCCGTGTTGCATAAGAACAACAATCACCAAAGCAACAGAAATAATTACATGAATAATAGTTAAAGCCAACATCATTTTATTAATTTCCTCCTCGTTTTCCACACTGTTTAATATGTAGAATTCATACATTCATACTCAGTAACTGCCATTTTAACATATATTTTATAATATTTCAAGTATTTTTTTTAAAAAAATCAAATTTTATCATAGATTAATAAAATATGCCAGCTGCACTTCGGTTGTTTATTAAGTTTTGTTATAAAATTGGGTATTGAAAATGGATTTTAAGGAGTTTGTCGAAAATAAGCGTTCATAAACTATTAACATATCTTTCATAAAATATTCACCCACATTTTTTTGAATTTGATATACTGTAATTGCAGCAATAAATTTGCTGTTGTATGCAAATACATAACTCCCTCCCTTGAAGGCCGTTCCCCCAACGGTCTTCATTTTTGTATTTATAATAATTGAATTTTGTTTTAAGAGGTTTGACGAGTTAGCTTTTTTGTGTTACAATACTTTTCGAGAGATAGGGCAATATTTTTTTTGTGTATATTAAAAGGTTATTATTTATAGATTAAAGAATGTTAAAGAAGGAGGTATTGTTTATGAAGAGTAAACTTTTGGCTGTGTTTGCATTAATCATTCTCATATTTGTTTTGGTATTATTCTGGATAGGAGGCATAATTATGAATGATTCTAAGTCTGATTCTTCTATGCAGAGTGAGGCTATTGATTATGTTATAATTCTTGGTTGTAAATTAGATGGTGAAGTTCCGGGAAGATGCTTAGAGGCGAGAATAGATGCCGCGGTTAAGTGCCTTAAGGAACATCCGTGGTCAATGGCTGTGTGTTCGGGTGCTCAAGGCAGCGACGAGGATATAACCGAGGCGATGGCAATATCCCGTGCTTTACTTAAAAAAGGAATTCCTCCACGGCGTATACTTATAGAAAATAAATCATACAGTACCTATGAGAACTTTGCGAATACAAAAAAATTGTTAGATTCCAGAAAAAAAGGATATCCCTACAGAGTAGCTTTTGCTACAAATGATTTTCATGTTTATCGGTCAAGAAGGCTTGCAACTTATGTTGGTTTTGAAAAGCCTGTTGCAATTTCTGCTAAGACTCCATCGGATTTGTTCTATCCGAATATGTTAAGAGAGATAGCTTCCGTTGTTGTATCATGGATAAAATACAAATGATTATTGGCATTAATTTTAAAATAAATATTCTTTATTGCATTATTCTGTCGATAAGTTTTATTAAATAAGCAAATAATTTTTATTGATTTTCTTAAACAAATGGTATATAATGAAAGCATATTATAAAATGGTTTTTAAAACAACGGATAAATCCCGTTGTAGATAGGAGGAATTATGAGAAAAATAGCTGTCTTTTTAGTTTTATGTTTATTAATTTGCACCTTGAGTTTTCCTGTTTCTGCAGAAAAGCTTGGTGTGGTTATAGGAGAAAATATTACCTTTGCAGAAGGTGTTGAACCTGTTATCATAAACAATCGTTTGATGTTGCCTCTGCGTGCAGTTGCAGAAGCTCTTGATGCTACTGTTTATTGGTTTGCAGACACGAAGAAGATTCAGATTGTTTTATATGATGCTCTTGTTTCTTTGCAAATAGACAATAATAAAATGGGTTGTTATGATATAGTAAACGGTTCGCCGACGCCTCGCCCTGAAATAGAAATGGATGTTACTGCGCAGATATATAACGACCGTACATATGTACCTGTCCGTGCAATATCTGAGGCGTTCAACGCACAAGTTGATTGGGATAACATAAATAGACGCGCTGTTATTATTCCTATGGAGAAAAAGATTAATAAAATCAGTGTTGCTGATTCAACAAAGATAGCGGCAGAAACATTATTTGCAACTGTTGGAGTTATTGCTCTTGACAACGCAACAGGTGGTTTTTATATTCGTTCCTTGCAGAGAAATAGTATGGGAGAATATAGCAAATTAAATATATGTACTCCTAAAAATACATCTATTTCTGATAATACTCAATATAGCGAATATATTAAAAGCTTTTTCTTAGAACAGTTTGATACAGAAAATCCGTCAGGTACAGTTGTTTATTTGACAGGAAAAACAATAGATTATTCCGATGGGAACGAGCAGTCCTCAAAATATTTGCTGATTAACAAAACAACAACCGGTATTAAGTCACTTGGAGATTATGATAGTTATATGGCATCTTTGGGTATGACTTATGAACCTTTCAATTCATCTATAATTGAAGAATAATTTTAAGAGATGCAGAGGTTAGACCTTTGCATCTTTTTTTGTGTCGCCTATAGCATTTAACTTGATATGGATAACCCATTATAGAAATATCTGTCGATTAATAAAATTTTGTGTTTTCTATTGAAAATTACAAATTGTTGTGATATAATTATGAAAATTAAAGAGCTATATGATAAATGCAGGAGATGTATTGTATGTACAACCGAAGGAGTAACACTCTCAGGTGCCAAAGGGCGGACACTGTATTTTGATAGCACTCCGGAGAAGTCCGAAAGGGTGCCGAAGGTGCAAGGTGTTATTACCAATCTCTCAGGCAAAAGGACGGAGATTAAACAAATTCTTAAACTTATTCACATTTTGTGTATAGGTTTTTTATGTGTTTTTTCGGAGTTGAACTTAGGTTTAGCTCTTTTTTATTAATTTATGGAGGTTTATTATGGAAAAGAAAACTTTAAAAAAGAATTTTGGTGTTATGACAGCAATTTCTGTTGTTGTCGGCAGCGTAATCGGCGCCGGGGTGTTTTTTAAACCACAAGCTATTTATATGGCTACGGGTGGTGCGCCCGGTATGGGAATGCTTGCCTGGATTTTTGGTGGTTTAGCAAGTATCTTTGCTGCATTAACATTTGCAGAAATTGCTGTTTTAATTCCAAAAACAGGCGGTATGGTTTCGTATCTCGGTGATGTATATGGCGAAAAATACGGTTTTCTTGCAGGCTGGATGCAAACTGCAATTTTTTACCCTGCCTTTCTTGCCGGATATGGTGTAAAGGTCGGAGATGTTCTTAGCGTTTATATTGGAGAAGCTTATGCAATACCGATTTCAATAGCTGTTATAATAGGACTTGTTTTGCTGAATATTGTTGGCGCTAAAACCGCAGGTCGTATGCAGGTTATTTCAACTATTTGTAAGCTAATCCCTCTTTTTATGATTATGATTTTTGGATTTATTATCGGAAAGGGCGGCAATCCAATTTTTACCCCTATGATAGGCGAAGGTAAGAGCACCGGTGCAGTTATTGGCGGAACCCTTATTGCAGTACTTTTTGCTTTTGAAGGCTGGACAAATGTAGGAGCAATTGCAGGTGAAATGAAAAAGCCTTCTCGCGACCTTCCGCGGGCAATAGTTGGCGGTGTACTTATAATTATGGCAGTATATTTTGTAATAAATATGGCATATCTTTGGGTTCTCCCGGCTAACCAACTTATGAACGAAGCAGCCCCTGCTGCAGCTGTCGCAAAAAATATATTCGGAAGCACAGGCGGATTGCTTATAGAAATTGGTATAATAATTTCTGTTATTGGTGCGGGAAACGGTTTTCTTATGTCAGGTTCAAGAGTTGCTTATCAGCTTGCCGAGCAAAAGACATTGCCTTGCAGTGGAGCTTTAGGTAAGATAGGTAATAACTATGTGCCTACAAACTCTATCATTCTGATTGGATTTTTGGCTTGTATCTATGCTCTTAGTAAAAGTTTTGATATGCTTACTAATCTTGCAGTATTCTCATGCTGGATTTTCTACACATTAACTTTTGCAAGTGTTATGACTCTTCGTCGTAAGAAACCCGAGCTTGAAAGAAAATACAAAGTTCCTTTCTACCCTATAATTCCTATTCTTGCCATTTTAAGTGGTGTTTATGTTATGCTTAGCCAAATCTTTATGTCAGGCAAAGAGGCAACTCTTTTATCTCTCGGAAGCATCATAATAACTCTTGTAGGTTTACCTATATATACATTGGTGAAAAAATATTATTTAAAGAAAAACGAAGAAACAAAATAGGCTTTCCATAATCAAAAAAATCTCTTGTCAATGCTTGACGGATAAAGGAATGGTTGATATAATATAAGCTATGAAAAACATCAGATAATTATTTATGGAAAACGGAGAAAAAATATGGAAAAATTGGGATTAAACGAAATACGCGAAAGATATTTATCTTTCTTTGAATCAAAAGAGCATCTTCGTATGCCTTCATTCCCCTTGGTGCCTCAAGGGGATGCAAGCTTGCTTTTGATTAATGCCGGAATGGCTCCTTTAAAACCATACTTTTTGGGTAAGGAAACCCCTCCTTCAAAAAGGGTTACAACTTGCCAGAAATGTATAAGAACCCCTGATATAGAATGTGTTGGTCAAACAGCTCGTCATGGTACATTCTTTGAGATGTTAGGTAACTTTTCTTTTGGAGATTATTTTAAAACAGAGGTTACAATGTGGGCGTGGGAGTTCATTACTAAGGTTCTTGAAATTCCTGAGGACAGATTGTGGGTTAGTGTTTACGAAGAGGATAAAGAAACCACCGAACTTTGGACTAAAAATGTAGGTGTTTCTCCTGACAGAATAGTATACCTTGGCAAAGAGGATAACTTCTGGGAAATCGGCACAGGTCCTTGTGGCCCTTGTTCTGAAATATACTTCGACAGAGGCGAAGAATATGGTTGCGGAAGTCCTGACTGTGCTGTTGGCTGTGAATGTGACAGATATGTTGAATTCTGGAATCTTGTATTTACACAATTTGATAAAGATGAAGCGGGAAACTACAATCGTCTTGCTCATCCTAATATTGATACAGGTATGGGTCTTGAGCGTATTGCCTGCATTATGCAAGGCGTTACTTCTATTTTTGAAGTTGATACAATTCGTAAAATTTTAGATACCGCAGCAGATATGGCAAAGGTTGATTATGGCAAAGAAAGAAACACCGATATTTCTCTTCGCGTGGTAACCGACCATATTAGAAGTACAGTGTTTTTGGTATCCGACGGCGTTCTTCCTTCAAACGAAGGCAGAGGATATGTTCTTCGTCGTTTACTTCGCCGTGCCGCTCGCCATGGTAAGTTGCTGGGTATAAAGGGCTCTTTCTTATACAAGCTTGCAAAGGTTGTTGCCGCAGAGAGCAAGAGTGCTTACCCTGAGCTTGAACAGAATTTTGATTATATTGAAAAGGTTATCAAAACTGAGGAAGAAAGATTTGCCGAAACCATCGACCAAGGTCTTGAAATACTAAAAAGCTATACTGCTGAAATGAAAGAAAAAGGCGAATCCGTTCTTTCGGGTGAACACGCATTTAAGCTTTATGACACCTATGGTTTCCCCATTGATTTGACCAAAGAACTTGCGACAGAAGAAGGTTTTACTGTTGACGAAGATGGCTTTAAAGCCCTTATGGATGAACAGAAAAACAGAGCAAGGTCTGCTCGTGGCGATATGGAAGATGCCGCATGGGAAGAAGATATTTTTGCTGTAATAGAGGGAAATACTATTTTTGATGGTTATGAAAACGATTCTCTGTCATCAAAAATTCTTGCTATCGGCAAAGATGGCGCTTTGGTTAACACAGCTCAGGCAGGCGATGAAATTACTATTTTGCTTGACAAAACCTGTTTCTATGCTGAAAGTGGGGGACAAATTGGCGACAGTGGTATAATTGAGAGTGAAAGCGCGGTTATAGAGATTGTTGACACAAAGAAAAAGAATGGTAAGTTCTTGCATAAAGCGGTTGTAAAGAGCGGAGAAGTTAATGTTGGTGAAACAGCTACTTCAAAAATTGATGTTGTAAGAAGAAGTGCAATTCGCAGAAACCACTCTTCAGTTCATTTGTTGCAAGCGGCCTTAAGAAATATTTTAGGCAGTCATGTCGCACAGGCAGGTTCATATGTTTCGGAAGACAGAATGAGATTTGACTTTTCTCATTTTGCGCCAATGACAGAAGATGAAATTAAGTCTGTAGAAAATCAGGTTAATGAAATGATTTTAGCAGACCTTGTGATAGATTGTACAGAAAAGTCTATTGATGAAGCAAGAGCTATGGGTGCGGTTGCTTTGTTTAGTGAAAAATATGGTTCTGTTGTTCGTGTGGTTAAGATGGGCGATTACAGCATAGAGCTTTGCGGAGGTACTCATGCTGCATCAACAGGAAAATTAGGTCTTTTCAAAATCTTATCCGAAACCGGAGTTGCGGCAGGCGTTCGTAGAATTGAAGGCGTAACAGGACTTGGCGTTTTAAAGGTTTTGGATGAAAAAGAACAGATTATCCGTGAAACGGCACAGGCTCTTAAAACTGCTCCAAAGGATTTGACTTCTCGTGCAGAAAGCTTGCTTGAGGAATTAAAAGAAAGTAAGCGCGAAGTTGAAAGTCTTAAGAGCAAGATGGCAAAGGATGCTGCAGGTGGCGCTATGGATGCAGCTGAAAATATCAAAGGCACATCTGTTGTTGCTATGCTTATGGAAGACGGAATGGATATGAATACTCTCCGAGAAGCAGGGGACAACCTTAAACAGCAAAAAGAAGATGCGATTATTGTTTTAGCATCAAAGGCAGATGGCAAGGTTAATATAATTGCAATGGCAACTAAGGTTGCAATAGATAAGGGAGTTCATGCAGGAAAGGTTATTTCCGCTGTTGCAAAAGCCATGGGCGGTGGTGGCGGCGGTAAGCCCGAATCTGCTCAGGCGGGAGGAAAAGACCCATCTAAGGCAGAAGAAGCATTGGCTTTGGTTAAAACCGTTGTTGCTGAACAAATAGGTTAAAAGGAGATAATAGGTATGGATTGTTTGTTTTGTAAAATCTGTGCAGGAGAAATCCCGTCCACAAAAGTTTATGAAGACGATTTAGTTTATGGATTTTTGGATATTGAGCCTCAGGCGCCTGTTCATATTATATTAATACCTAAGGAGCATATTGCATCTGCAAATGAGTTGACAGATGAAAACGCTTCTGTTGTTGGGCATATATATGCAGTTGCAGCAAAGATAGCCAAAGAAAAGGGATTTGCTGAAGACGGATACAGAATTATAAACAACTGCGGAAGAGATGGAGGGCAGACTGTTGGGCACCTACATTTCCATCTTTTAGCAGGAAGAAATCTCGGATGGCCTCCGGGCTGATAAATAAAATAACAGGGGCATCTCAATAAACAAAGGGATGCCCTTTGGTATTATTTGCTATAATTTGTGTAAAATATTAATTATAAGGAGACCAACTATGATTTGTCAATAGAAAAATGAAAACTTTTTAAATAATTTTGTATAGCTAAAAAAGTGTATAGCAAACAAAGCATTCTTTGAAATGCTTTTGAAAACTGAATATAGTTAAGGTAAGACTTAGGCTAAG